>DBGBSM010000602.1:0-2063 GCA_048468815.1 Parabacteroides sp. | reverse complement strand
ACCGGTTAACTTCCTCTTTCGCGCACCGCAATTCGGCCTCGACCTTTCGCTCGACTCCGTGCGCTTGTTTACCGGCCGGAACGGATGGGTAAGCGCCGATTGTACGCTGCAACACGATACCTTGTGCGCTTTCGGCTCCGTTCCGCTGGACGCCACGGATACAAAAGCGCTGAACGATTCGGTTACCCGCCTGTTTGCCGATACGCTCGAACGCCGGTTACACGGGCTTTTTCCGGAATTGAACTTCCATAGCGAGTTTAGCAAGGAAAACAACCAGCTTTATTACGCTGTTTCCGGGCACTCCGTTTCCACCGTCAACCCGTCGTACGAATAATAAACGCCCGGGGGCAGTTCTTTTTCCACTACGGCATGCAATCCGATTTTATGGCTCATGTGGATAAAATAAGTTCGCTTCGGATGCAGCCGGTTTACAATTTCCAGCGCCTCGTTCACACAAGCATGCGAAGGATGAGGCGTATGCCGGAGCGCATCGATTACCAGTACGTCTAACTGCTGCAACTTGGAAAACTCGGTTTCCGGAAGCGTTTTCAAGTCGGTAAGGTAGGCAAAGCAACCGATACGGAACCCCACGATGGGCAGCGAGCCGTGCATTACCCGGATAGGAACGATTTCGATACCCGCCACCGAAAAAGGCTTGTCCGCCTCTATTTCGTTCAAGGTTATTTTCGGCACCCCCGGATAGGGATTTTCTTTAAACACGTAAGGAATGCGGCTGCGCACCGCCCGGGCTACTTCCGGTTCCAGGTAAATAGGAATTTCGTGATGGTGCCGGCAAAACGGGCGCAAATCGTCGAGGCCGCCCACATGGTCGTAATGCTCGTGCGTAACCAGCACGCCGTCTAAGCGGTCGATACCGGCCCGGATAGCCTGCCAGCGGAAATCGGGGCCGCAATCGATGAGGATACTTTTTCCTTGCGTACGCACCCATACCGACGACCGCAACCGCCAGTCGCGCTTGTCGCGGCTGGTACAAACCTCGCACCGGCACCCGATTTCGGGATTTCCCGTAGAAGTACCGGTTCCTAAAAACGTAATTTCCATCTTTCTAACCAATATATTTTACTTCCGGCGTAAGCGTTATCCCGAACCGGGAAGCCACCGTCTGCATAATGATATCCGCCAGTAAGGCGATTTCCGAACCGCTGGCGCCGCCAGTGTTGACCAATACCAACGCCTGCTTGCGATACACGGCTGCATGGCCGTAGCTTTTCCCTTTGAATCCGCATTGCTCGATTAGCCAGCCTGCCGGAATCTTCACTTTATTTTCCGGAGCCGGATAAGACGGAATTTCCGGGAACTCGCTTTTCAACCGTTCGAACTGTTCGGCGGATACTACCGGATTCATAAAGAAACTGCCGGCGTTGCCCAATTGTTCCGGGTCGGGCAATTTAGCCCGGCGCACGGCCAGCACGGCTTCGCGGATATTCGGCAACGAGATTTCAGGATACCGCGAAAGTTCCTCGCGGAGATTTCCGTACGAAAGGGAAAAACGCGGCTGTTTATTTAACCGCACGGTAACGTACACTACGATATATTGGTTGTCGTACTCCCGTTTGAATAGGCTGGAGCGGTATCCGTATCCGCACTCCGCATGCGTAAACACGTGTTTTTCGAGCGTAGGGATATGGTAAGCCTCTACGGTTTCGAGCACATCCTTGAATTCGGCCCCGTAAGCCCCGATGTTCTGGATAGCGGCCGCTCCGGTTTCGCCCGGAATACCCGAAAGGTTTTCGATGCCGCCCCAGCCGTTCGCCACGGCATGGCGCACCAGGTCGTCCCACACTACGCCCGACCCCACGCGCAGGTAAACGTGCTCGCTATCTTCCTTCACCACCGTAATATCCCGGATGTTCGAGTGCAGGATAATGCCGTTGAAATCGTTTACGAACAGCAAGTTGCTTCCGCTTCCGATATGGATTTTGTTACACTCCATAAAATATTCGTCGCGCAAGGCGGTTCGTACCTCCTCTTCCGTATCGTACTCGAGGAACCAACGTGTTTTTACGGGCAAATGAAACGTATTATGTTCTTCGAGCGAGTAG
>DBGBSM010000601.1:0-2294 GCA_048468815.1 Parabacteroides sp. | reverse complement strand
GGATATTTTCCACTTCGGCCGCCTGTTTGAATAAAGGAGCGATTTCCTTACAGGTAAATCCCGCAATGCCGCATCCTATTTCCGTTACCAAAAACACCTTTTCCGGGTGTTGCCGGGCGAATTCGATAAACTCGTCTACGTACGGACGGATATCCGAAGCCGAGCGGAACATCGTGGGGATAGCATACGTTTGTCCTTGTAAACCGGTACCTTGTCCCCATACCGCACCCCAGTTCATCGCCTGGCGGGCGGCGCCTCCGGCATGAAACCCTTCCAGGTTACTGCCGAATACGAATACTTCGTTCGGTTGCAGCGACGTGATACGGTCGGATGCAACTCTGTTTGCTGAATCTGTCATCATTGTTTCCTAAAAAATCCAAGCCAGGCTTCGACTCCGGCATAACCTGAACACGAGGTGTTTCCACTTCCGGTTCGCACTTATCTTCTTATACGCTGAGAGCCTGTTTAAACCTTCCTTCTATTCTCAAAACAGTGTCGTACAAAATTCAAACAGACTCTACAAGCCGGGCAAAAGTACGAGTTTCTTTTCGAAAAAGAAAACGGATGCTTTTTCCCTTTCGTTTCGTTGCCGGTTACAGGCCGAAAATCCTTTCTTACACCGATTAAATCATTATCTTTGCTTCTGCTCCCGGTCCGTACCCTGTCGGCTCCGGGCACATACACATAGTATATGTATAACATTAACTCATATAACATGCAAAAAGTTATGAAGAAAATAGGGCTTTTGGCCGTATTGTGCAGTTTATTTCTTGCGGCATCCGCTCAAAAAGACGCTCCCAAGTGGATGAATAAACAAAAAAAGGCGGTTTTCTCGGTCGTTACTTATTCGCACGACGGTGCCCGTTTAGGCAGCGGTACCGGTTTTTTTGTTACCGAAACCGGCGAAGCGCTCTCCGGTTATTCCCTGTTTAAAGGAGCTTACAAGGCGGTAATCACCGACATCGACGGCAACGAATGGCCGGTCGCTTCCGTTTTGGGAGCCAACGAATTGTACGACGTAGTGCGCTTTAAAGTAAACGTGCCTAAAAAAGTAACCAGCCTGCCCGTAGCGAACGAACCCCTGCCGGAAGGAACCGCCGCTTATTTGCTACCCTATTCGGTTGGCAAAGTGATTCCTTTCAAACAAGGAACGATTACCGAAACGAGTAAGGTAGAAGGCGATTTCGGCTATTATAAACTGGATTTTCCGCTGGAAAGCAACCAGAAAAATGCCCCCGTGCTTACCCCGTCGGGCGAAGTGTTCGGGTTGGCGCAGGAAGATGCCACCGGAAGAGCCGGCGTGTCGTACGCCATGTCGGCCGGGTTTACGGCGCACATCGAAATAGCCCCCACCGATGCCTTCAATTCCACTTACAGCAGCATCGGTATCCGGAAAGGCTGGCCTAAAGAGTTGGAGCAAGCTACCGTCGCCCTGTTCCTGCTGACGAACCGGGAAGATGCGCCTACCCATTCGGAAACCCTCAACGATTTTATCGCTACCTTTCCCGATGCCCCCGACGGCTACCTGAGCCGGGCATCGCACTATGCGTATAACCGCTCGGCGCTGGCCGATACCCCTGCCGGGCAAAACCGGTACCTGGATTTGGCTATGGCCGATATGGAAGCCGCAGCCAAGCGAAGCGACAAGAAAAGCGACGTGCTGTATAACCGGGCCAAGCTGATTTTCGGCGTAGCTGCCGCCGATACTGCGTTGAATAATCCCGCCTGGTCGGTCGATGCCGCGTTGCAAGCGCTCGACCTGGCGATTGCGGAAGAAAGCCTGCCTGTATACCACCAGTTGAAGGGCGATATTTTGTATTACCGGCAGCAGTACGCCGAAGCCTTCGACGAGTACAGCCAGGTAAATGCAAGCGATATGGCTTCGCCTCAAACGTATTATTGGGCAGCCAAGTCGAAAGCCGCGATTCCGGGAACGCAACTTACCGAGATTATCGCCTTGCTCGACAGCGTAGTGGTGAAAACCGGCAATCCGCCTACCCGCGACGCGGCTCCTTATCTGCTGGAACGGGTGGAATACGAAATGCAGTTAGGCTTGTATCCGCAGGCCATCGCCGGCTACGATTTGTATTATAAGCTGATGGACGGCCAGGTTTCGGATGCGTTTTACTTTTACCGCGAGAAAGCCAAGTTTATGTCGAACGACCTCGAAGGAGCCTTGAGCGATATACAAGAAGCGATTAAGCTCAGCCCCGACGATGCCGCGTATTACGCCGAAGCGGCTTCGGTGAACGTCCGCATGGAAAAATACGACGATGCGCTGACCTGTATCGATA
>DBGBSM010000600.1:0-1960 GCA_048468815.1 Parabacteroides sp. | reverse complement strand
GGCATACAAGCATGCCTACTTGCAGCCGCGCGAAAGGAAGGCGCAAGCCGCCATGTTTAAAGGCGAACAATACTTCGCACGCGACTCGTTCGAACTGGCGTTGAACGGAAACGGAGCCGACTTCGAGGGTTTCGAAGCCATTATCGGCCAATACGGAAGCACCAAGGCCGGCAACCTGGCCAAAGCATACGCCGGCATTTGTTACTACCGGATGGGCGACGTGCAGAAAGCGTTAGACGTACTCAAGTCGTTCAGCGCCAAAGACCAGATGATTTCACCGGCTATTACCGGGCTTATCGGCGATTGCTACGTAAGCCTGGGCGATGTGAAAAAGGGAATCGAGTATTTCCGCAAGGCCGCCAAGGAAGCCGATAACAACGTAATCAGCCCCGAATACCTGAAAAAGGCCGGACGCGCTTACGAAAGCCTGGGCCAATACGGCGACGCGGTGGAAATGTATACCACCGTAAAAGAAAAATACTATACTTCGATGGATGCCGCGGATATAGATAAGTACATCATCCGGGCGTCGGCAAAGAATAAGTAAGAAAGTAAACGAATCATACGAAAGAGGATGCTTCCCGCGAAGGCATCCCCTTTTATTTTTAAGTATACCATTATGGCAACAGCTTATCAGAATTTATCGTCGTACGACTTTAACAGCGTTCCGGATGCATCCGATATGAATATCGGCATCGTAGTAGCCGAATGGAACCGGCCCATCACCGAAAAATTGCTTGAAGGAGCCTGCAATACCTTGGAAAAACACGGTGTGAAACCGCAAAATATCCTGGTAAAACGCGTACCCGGCAGCTTCGAGCTTACTTTCGGAGCCAAGCGGCTGGCCGAGAGCAAAGACCTCGACGCGATTATCGTGCTGGGATGCGTGGTAAGGGGCGATACGCCGCATTTCGATTACGTGTGCTCGGGCGTAACCCAGGGCGTAACCGAACTGAACCTGATGTACGATATTCCTTTCGTTTTCGGGTTGCTCACCACCGACGATATGCAGCAGGCCGAAGACCGTGCCGGCGGTAAGTACGGCAATAAAGGCGACGAAGCCGCCGTTACCGCAATAAAAATGATCGATTTTTCTTGCAAGTTACAAAATTAATCGTACCTTTGCATCGCAAAACAAAACAGGAGGGCAGTTACCAGAGTGGCCAAATGGGGCTGACTGTAACTCAGCTGGCTTTCGCCTTCGGTGGTTCGAATCCATCACTGCCCACTTATCGGTTTTGGTTGCGGAAGTAGCTCAGTTGATAGAGCATTAGCCTTCCAAGCTGAGGGTCGCGGGTTTGAGTCCCGTCTTCCGCTCATAAAAACTCCCGGTAACGCATCGAGCGGCTGCCGGGAGTTTTTGTTTTTGTATAAGCCGGGCCCGGGGCTGGCGGGGGAAACGATAGGGTGTTTGTGCGTTTGTGTGAAGGCGGTGTTTCCGGATGGTTTCGGTGATGCGGGATTTTATTCTTCATCGATACGATAGCGTGTCGGTCGCTATGCTTTGGAGCATGTTAACCGGATATTTGCCCCGGCTAAGGGAAGAGGTGCCCGCCTTACTGCAAGCATAGGAGGGGGGTAGGGCGGAATAAAGCGCTTGTTTCGGTTGTTAACCGGATAAAAATTTTACCTTTGCTTCGAACAGCGAAAAGAGCGTGCGTCGCAGGTAGCAGCAAGCCTGCCGGAATAGAAGCCCGGGTGCGGGCTGTTTTCGCTTTGCATCACTTAAATACGATACTGATGGAAAACAACTTCCTTACGATTACCGACGAAAATATCGACCGCGAGCATATCTGTTGCGCCTTTTCCGACGCCAAGTGCAAAGAAGGCTACGCCCTGAAAAAAGCGTGGCTCGCGAAAGAGCTCGGTAACGGGTACGTGTTCAGGCGTCTCGACGAGCGCGCCAAGGTGTTTATCGAATACGGGCCCGCCGAAACGGCCTGGCAGCCGGTAGAGGCGC
>DBGBSM010000599.1:0-1693 GCA_048468815.1 Parabacteroides sp. | reverse complement strand
GCCGGTTCTGAATATCTCGAGCAAGGAACTCATCGAAGACGTGTATTACCGCAAATCCCCTTTTTCGGAGAAGCGGCTGGTAAAAGCGTTGAAAAGCGCCGGAGTCGACGAAATCCTGTCGCAGGAAGGAGTACAACAATTCCTGAACGAAGTGTTTAAAGAAGTGGATATTTACCAAAACGATATTCCGTTGTTCCTCAACCGGTTCGTTAGCCCGTTATCGCGCCAGGGGCCGTCGTTTTATAAATATTACCTGATGGATACGGTGGTAATCGGAGGCGAAAAGTGTGTAGACCTCAGCTTCGTGCCGTTTACTACCGAAACGTTCGGCTTTACGGGGCAGTTGTTCGTTACGCTCGACTCTACCTATTTCGTCAAGCGGGTCAAGTTGAACTTTCCGCCCAATATCAACCTGAACTTCGTAGAGAACATGACCATCGAGCAAACGTTCGACCGGGCGCCCGACGGTACCCGTCTGCTTACCCGCGACGACATCGGCGTGGAATTTAAACTCACTTCCAAGTCGAAAGGACTCTATGCCCATAAAACCAGCGTCTATACCGATTTTTCGTTCGAACCGCCCGAAAATACGGCCGTATTCGATAATCCGGCCAACGTAATCGAGAACGAGGAGGCCCGGCGCCGCGACGATACTTATTGGGCGGAGAACCGGCAGGTTCCTACTACCGGCAAGGAGGATGTGGTAAGCCTGATGATGCAACGTTTGCGGCAGGTTCCGCTTTTTTATTACACCGAAAAGGTAGTGTCGGCTTTGGTTACGGGTTACATCCCTACGGCTAAGAAAAACAGCAAGTTCGAAATCGGCCCGTTGAACACCACCGTGAGCGGAAACTCGCTGGAAGGGGCCCGCTTCCGGGTAGGAGGGGCTACGCAAGCCGCCCTGAGCCGGCATTTCTTTGCCGACGGTTACCTGGCATACGGTACGAAAGACGAAAAATTTAAATACAACCTCAGTCTTACCTACTCGTTCAATAAAAAGAAAGACCATCCCAACGAGTTTCCGATGAATATGGTGAACCTTTACTACAATTACGATGTAAACCAGCTGGGGCAGCACTATTTGTATACCAGTAAAGACAATGTGTTCCTGGCTTTGAAACGGGCTAAGAACGACAAACTCACGTACCTGCGGCAAACGGGCGCCCGGTATATCCGCGAGTATTACTCCGGCTTTTCGTACGACGTGGGTTTTAAGTACAGTACCGAATACGCTACCCGGTTTATTCCGTTCGATAAGATACAGGCCGACGGCAGTACGCTTCCCGTAAAAGATTACTCCATGAGTACGCTGGCTGTGAAGCTCCGGTACGCCCCGAACGAAAAGTTTTACCAAACGCGCGATTACCGCATTCCCATTACGTTGGATGCGCCGGTGTTTACCCTTTCGCACGAAGTGGGCGTGAAGAACGTGCTGGGCTCGGCTTACGATTATAATCGTACCGACTTCGGCATAATGAAGCGGTTCTGGTTCTCGGCTTACGGATATACCGATATTATACTCACAGCCGGCCAGGTATGGAATAAAGTGCCGTTTACGTTGTTGATTATCCCGAACGCCAACCTTTCGTATACCATTCAGCCCGAGTCGTATTCGTTGCTCAACGCGATGGAGTTTATCAACGACCGGTATGCCTCGTGGGACGTAACATACTTTATGAACGGCGCGTTATTG
>DBGBSM010000598.1:0-4208 GCA_048468815.1 Parabacteroides sp. | reverse complement strand
GCGTGTACGAAGTGGAAACAGAAAAGGGCGCAGTATACAAAATCGGTACACTGGTGTTTTGCGCCCATGCGCTTACGTTGATACGCAACCGGCAACCTATCAAGTTGAGGAAACAGGAGGCCTTGTTGCTCAGGTTGTTTTTAGCGTGGCCTTACTTGTATGTTTCGCGTCAGGTGTTGATGGAGGCTTTGTGGGAAGATTTGGATACGGGCAAAGTGGATTGTAACGGGAGGCTGAATGTGACCATCGACCGGCTGAAACGTTCGTTGAAAGCCGGCGACCCGAATATCCGGATTTTATGCGAACGCGGCGTGGGATATAAATTATTCGTACACGTACCCGAAAACCCCGAATAAAAAGCAGAGCCCTGAGGAGCGGAAATTTTACCGGCAACGCAACCGGGGGCGTTTTACAAAAGAAGCGGTAAGATTTGTTCCAGGCGCCGGAGCTCGTTTACCCGGGGATGACCGGCCGGCAAGGTTTCGGTTTCGTGCAGCCAGGTAGTTTCGAACGGAACGTAGGCAGTATGGCATCCTAATTGCAAAGGGGGCAATATATCCGATTTGATGGAATTCCCGATCATCAGGAATTGCCCGGGTTCGATATCCAGGTGTCGCAACAGTTTCCGGTATTCCTTTTCCGTTTTGTTGCTCATTATCTCCACGTGGTGGAAATAATGTTCCAGCCCGGAGCGGATAAGCTTTTGCTCCTGGTCCAGCAGGTCGCCTTTAGTAGCGATAATCAGTTTGTATTTTCCTTGTAGCGCCGCCAAGGTTTCTTCTACACCCGGCAGCAACACGATGGGCCGGCGTAGTTGTTCTTTCCCTAACGCGATGATTTGTTGTAAAACGGCAGGGGAAACTTTTCCGTCGGTTACTTTGAGGGCCGTTTCGATGATAGACAGGATATAAGCTTTGATTCCGTAGCCGTACAGGGGCATGTTCTGTATTTCGGTGCGGAACAGGGCCGAACTTACGGTTGCATTGTCGGCATAGGGGGAAAGAAGCTGGCAGAGCCGGCGTTCGGTTTCCACGAAATAAGTTTCGTTTACCCAGAGTGTGTCGTCGGCGTCGAATCCTACAACGGTGACTTTATCGGAGAGCATAGCGGCTGAAAGGTATTTTTTAAGATAAACATACTGAACTGAGTCGGGCCGGCTTCCGCATGACCGGAACGAAAACCCGGTACAAAGCTAACATAATACGCCGGTTTTTTTAACGAAAGCGGAAAAAAAACAACATCCGGCGCCGGATAAAAAAGCGGAATGTAAGCGAGGCATCCCTCTTCCTGTGATAAAGGAGGAGGGATGCTTCGTTTCGTTTACGAACAACGGCCGGACAGAAAGTGCCCGGCCGGTTGTTCGTAAAGGCTCGTATTTCTCCGGCGGATTTATTCTTCCCATACCAGGTACGACGATACCAGCCAGTGGTTCAGCTCGTTCCCGTCGATAGCCTGGGCTTCGGGTATGCTGAACGTTACCGTGTGGCTACCGGGCGCAAGGTCGGGTAACGATACGCATTCGGGCGTAACGTCGCTTCCCGGGCACCAGTTGGAACGCGAAAAGTCGGAAGAAGCTACCGGCTCTTCCACTTCTTTTTCTTTATAGCCGCCCCGGCCGATGTAAGAAGCCAGCCGTTTCTGCAACCATACGCCGGTGGCCGGGTTGAAGCGGCGGAACGAGGCGCAGTCGGTGCGCCAGGGAGTGAAGTGCAATACTTCCGTGCTGTCAATGCGAACGATATTTTCTTTTTGTACGAATTCGTCGCCTCCGCTATGGCCGCCGTGGCCGGTAACGATGTATTTCAGCCGGACGTTCCGGGCGTTTTCAGGCAAATCGAAATCGACGGATACGTCTTTACGGGCAAAGATGTCGGGATACCCCTGTCCTACATAATACACGGTATTCAGAAGCGGCTCCACATGTTGCTGCGGAAGCGCTTCGCAGGTAACCGGCGTTTCTTCCGCTTCGAGCGTGAGGCTCACCGTATAGCCTTCGGGGCTCCAGGTGTCGATAAAGATACCCACGTAGGCTTCGCCCTGCAATTGCGAGTACAGGTCGGTGATGTCTTGTTCCCACTGAACGTTTTGAGCCCATCGGTCGATGTAAACCGGTTTGCGCTTGCTGCTGAGCGAGTCGCTGTCGGAGCTGTAAAACCCTACTCCGAAAGGAGTCATGAACCGCATCAATTCGAGGGTAGGCTTGTAATCCGTACCCGGTGCGATGCCTACCAGGTGTTCGAAGCGGGTGCTGTCTACTTCCGGGAATTTCCGCTCGCCTTTCGCGATATTCAGCAGGTTGACGGCCGATTCTTTGGGTAAAACGAAACACGAGCCCGATTTATCCCAGCGGTCGCCGTTCGAGGCCAGCGTAATTTTGGCGGTCAGGGCGATATTCCGTTTATAATCGGGCAACTCGATTTTTTTCAATACGATACGCCCGTTTACCAAGCGGATGATGCTGTCGGCGCCAGCTTCGGTGTATCCGCCGTACAGATCCGGGTTGAAACATACTTGTACATCGGTGAAAACGCGGGCCGTAGTATCGCCGCAGGCAGGTAATTCCTTATGGCCGCAGGCTCCTAAAGCCAGCGCCATACTTAAAATGGAAACGATTGTTTTTTTCATGTCATATCAGCGTTTAGCAAGTTCTTTCGTAAATAACTTTTTCCCGGTCGATATATCGCTATGCGAGCACGGGCCGGTAATGCAGCCGCCTTCGCAGGCCATTACCTCGATAAACCGGGCCGGCGCCTTTCCGCGCGAATAAGCCCGTAACAGCGCGATGTTCTTTTTATTGAGGTTGGATAACTGTACGGCCTCCAGCGCTTCGTCTTTCAGGTACGCTTTTACGGCGCCGATTACACCTCCGCTCTGGGCGAATCCGTGGGCTTCGCGTACGGCCTGGCGAACAATCGAGAAGGGGGGCGCTTGTTCCACCCGGATTTCCATTCCGTCTAATACGGAAGCCACTTCTTCGAAGGTAAGAACGAAATCGACACATGCGTCGGTTTCGGCTTCTTTCCGCTTGGCTACGCACGGCCCGATAAATACCACCTGGGCGTCGGGGTATTTTTCTTTCGCTATCCGGGCGGCGTAATACATGGGCGAGCCGGTACCCGACACGTACTTCTTCATCTCCGGAATGTGCTTTTGTACCAGTTGGATGTACGAGGGGCAGCACGAGGTAGTCATGAAAGGTTGCCCTTCGGCCAGTTTTTCCTTTAATTCGGCCGCTTCGTTGCAGGTGGTTTGCATGGCTCCTTCGGCCACTTCGATTACGTCGGCGAATCCGAGCGACCGGATGGCGCCGTATACGTTTTCGGTGGGCGCGTTGTATTGCGCCAGGATGGAGGGCGCTACGATAGCTACCATCTGCTCCTGGTTGCGCAGCCGCTGCAATACGTCGAACACCTGCGATATTTCGAAGATGGCTCCGAACGGGCATGCGTTGATGCATTTGCCGCAATAAATGCATTTGCTTTCGTCGATGTGTTGTACGCCGGAGTCGTCGCGGCCGACGGCTTTTACCGGACATACCTCTTCGCAAGGAATAGGAATGTAAACGATGGCGTGGTACGGGCAGTTCTGGTAACAGATTCCGCAACTGATACACGTATCGTGGTCGATTTTCGCCTGGCCGTTCTTTTTAATCCGGATGGCGTCTTTCGGGCAGTTCATGTAGCAACTCCGGGCCACGCATCCCCGGCACAGGTTGGTTACCTCGTAATTGGTTTGTACGCACGACGAGCAGGCTTCGTCGATTACGCACAACAGGTTGTCTTTTTCTTTTTTGGTGCGGAGCAAGGTTTTCTTGGCGTATTCCGACAGAGGCGCCAGCTCGTCTTCCTCGTCCGTCATATCGAATCCCAGCAAGGGGAACGATTTATATTTCCATACAGCGCGCTCTTTATGGATGCAGCAGCGTCCTTTCACTTTGGCATGCTTCGGACTCAGTTCCAGCGGAAGACGGTCGATTTCTTCCAATAAACGATTCTCTTTCCAGAGTTTCACGAGTTTCGCCAGCAATTCGTGGCGAACAATCATTACGTTGTTGGTAAAGGCCATACAGTGTTTTTGTGTTTAGGAATTGTCTGGATAGCGCAACCCGGCGGCAAAAGCGAATCCGCTCGGCTCAGCCGGGTAGCTTGTCTCTGTTTTTCCGATACCGGGACAGGGCAAACCGGCCGTAGCAGCCAAGCTGGCTGGAG
>DBGBSM010000597.1:0-7150 GCA_048468815.1 Parabacteroides sp. | reverse complement strand
TTTACTTTCGAAAGGAGGAAGTATGACTACTACTACTGCTATCATGAATTTTGCTTCGAGGCAATCGGAACCATTTAAAAGGCGTGACCTTCTGAACTCTTTGCTATCTGACTCTATAAAAGCATCGGAAGCTTCTGTCGTAGTTCAGCTTAATAGGCTACTCGCCGATGGGAAGTTAGTGCGGGTAGGACATGGCCGATATGCTATTCCTCCTGACTCTAAAAAGGAGTATGTATATCTGCCTACCGAACAGATTTGCCGAATCGGTCGGTTTATAAAAGACAGATTTCCTTTTATAGACTATTGTGTTTGGCATTCTACAGCTTTTACACCTTTCATGCGACATGTACCCAGCGGTGGGTCGATATTGATTGATGTAGAACGAATCGCGACGGATCAAGTTTTTCTGTCTATGCAAGAAAACGACTGGGGTATGCCGGTTTTTCTCAAACCTTCGGTTCGGGAATGTGAACGGTATATTGCTAACGGTATCCAAATTGTAATCCGTCCGTTGGTTAAAGAAGCGCCTGTTAATATGGTTGACGGGTGCCCTGTCCCTACAATAGAAAAAATGCTGGTAGATGCCATCGGCGATAAGGAATTATCGTTCGTACAAGGTACCGAACTATATACTGTTTACAGCAATGCTTTTTCTGACTATAATGTCAGTAAAAGTAGTTTGCTGAGGTATGCATCGCGGAGAAACCGGAAAGATAAAGCAGACCAAATACTTAATACACTTAAATTATGATTCACCCGGATAGTAGAACCTTAGCTTGGATAGAACACGTAGCCAATGAAAATAAAATCAGAGATATCGCATTGGTTGAAAAAACAATTCGCGCCTTCTCTTTGTTAGAGGCTTTAGTGCGTTCAGGTTGTCCATTCCTGTTTAAAGGGGGGACTTCGTTGATGCTTCATTTAAATAGTGCTAAACGCCTTTCTATCGACATCGACATTATTTGTCCTCCCGGTACACGTATGGAAGATTATTTGGAGAAGTATGCAGAGGAATATGGTTTTGGAGAGGTGAAATTAGTAGAACGAATTTCAAGAACAGATATTCCTAAACAGCATGCTAAGTTCTTTTATCAAGTGGCTTATCCTACAGGCGGAAGCCAGGATAAGATATTGCTTGATGTACTTTTTGAGGAAACTTACTATAATAAAGTGGTTACTCTGCCTATCGAAAGCCGTTTCTTGAAATTGGTGGGCGAACCTATCCGGGTTAATCTCCCGAGTTGCGAAGATCTATTGGGCGATAAGTTGACAGCCTTCGCTCCTCATACAACAGGTATTCCTTATTTCAAAGAAGAAAAGAACTGCTCGATGGAAATCAATAAGCAGCTTTACGACATCGCTTCGCTTTTCGATAAGACAGAGGATTTATCCATAACCATTGCGACTTTCAAAAAGTTTGCAGCAGTAGAGCTTGAATATCGAGGGCTGGCATCCTCGGATATTCAAATCGTATTAGACGATATTTACGACACGGCCTTATGTATTATTCTGAGGGGACAAGAAAGTCCTGAAGAGTTCAAACTGCTACAAGGCGGTATAAATCGGATGAAAAGTTTCATCCATAGCGGAAGCTATACGATCGAAGGGGCTATACTCAATGCCTCGAAAGCTGCTTATCTGAGTAAACTCATTGAAAAAGGAATAACGAAGGTCGTTCATTATGATGCAACCAAAATAACGGAATTGGCTAATGTTACAATCGGATTGCCTTGGCCGACTAAACTCAATAAATTGAGAAAGACAAATACAGAAGCATTCTTCTATTGGAATGAAATCCAAAAATTAGGATAGTAAGGAAGGGCCTTTCTTATTGTTGAATAGAAAGGGCTTGTTCCCTACGAGCAGTCCTATCGTTTTTTAATGTTTTACTTGAACAAAAGTGCAATCATACCTAAAAGAGTAGAAAGAGGCGGCCGGAGAAAAAAGAAACACAGGGAATCCGGATCCGGGAGCTCCTGGATACCCTGTGTCGTTGCGTTCGCCTGTGCGGCGAACGGGGAAAAGTTAGAAGTTATAGCCTATCCGGAAGCCGATGGTGGGGCGTCCGAGGTCTTTGATACCTAAGTATCGGAACTCGGCTCCGAAGGTCAGGGTTTCGCTCGCGTAAAATTCGGCGCCCAGCCCTACGTTGGCTCCGAAACGGGTTACGTTTTCACTGATGTGCCCGTAGCTGGCTTTCCAGAACGAAAGGTCTAACCCGGCCAACGGATAAAAGCCGAACATTTCGGTGAGGTTGAATACGTAGTGCGCATTCAGGTCGAGCGCCCAGGCGCTCAATCCGCCGTTCTTTACATGATACGTCAGCCCCGGGTTGATCCGGAAGTTGTCTAAAATGCAATACCGGTAATCTATCCCCAGCGTGGCGTTGTTTATGTCGTCGAAGCCGCCGCCGATGGTGAACCCGGCCGACGATTCTCCGGCCCGTGTCTGGGCGTTCGCACCCAAGGCAATAACTGCCAGCAATAACATCCATACATACTTTTTCATACTCTCTGATTTTTAGTTCAACATATAGTAGGTAATTACTTTACTTCCAACCGTTCGCCGGCGCTTTCCACGATACTCCGGTAATACTCCTCCGAATAACCCGGGAACTCGGGCGATGCACACAAACCGTACCCGTTATCGAGGAACCGGCCGTTCGCTTCGCGCTTCGTGTTCCCGTCGATGTATTTCACCAGCAGGTACTCGCCTAATTGCTTCCAGCGTGCCGTAGACTTTTCCGCCTGGCTGCAACTGTACCAGGTAAGGAAGTCGACTGCCTCTGCCGGATTGCGCGCGTACATTTCGGCAGCCGCTTTCTCGATAGCCGGTTGCAGGTCGCGGAACCCGTTTTCGAGCTCTTCCTGTACCGGGCGGATGTCGCGTATCAGGTGGCTGTACCGGTTGTAAGCCATGTTCGCCACCCAGTTGTGAATCCAGAAAGCCGAAGTCCAGGAAAGCTCCGTCATGCTTCCGTTTCCGTGGCGGTAGCATTCCGGTACCCCCGTAATGGCACAGTACATCGGTACGAATACGGCCGTGTTGGCATCGTCTACGCCGAACCATAAGATGCCGCCGATGGCATCGGGCAGCCAGTTACGCATCTGCGGAACGATAACGAAGCCGGTTTGCTGCGTGGCGATGGCCCGCTCGTTGGTGTACTCCTTCCCGTCTACCTTGAACGTCATCGGACGCCAGCGGTAAGGCACGGCATACGGGCCGGCGCCGGCATCTTCGGTCATACAGAATTCGGTGCCTTCGAAATGGTCGCGCATGCATCGCTGTACGTCCTGTACGGAGAGTTTCCGGTCGGGCTTTACGTACAAGGGCATCGGCTCTTTCGATTCGCCTTTGATGTAGGCCACGTATTTCTTCATGGCGGGGTTATACTGCTGGAAGAACGACCATACCCGCGCCTCGCAGCCCCGGAGGGCCCCGAAGTCGGCCGGACAGTAAGCGTCCGCGAAGCTGAAATCTTTGTCTTTCCCTTTGAAATAGCCTTTCTCGCGCGCCAGCGAAACCACGTCGGGCGAATAAAGGCAATTCTCTTTGTCGTCGAACGGGATGCGGTGGATGCGCGACTGGTTGGCGTGGGCGGCGATGCAATCGTCGGGAATGCGTACGGCTACCCATACCGCTCCCTTCTTGCCGGGGCCTTTGCCTACCATCTCCATAATCCACGCTTCGTTCTTATCGGCAATCGAGAACGATTCGCCGCTGCTGTAGTAGCCGTGCTCCGCTACCAGGTCGGTCATGATGCGGATGGCTTCGCGGGCCGTCGCGGCGCGTTGCAACGTTACGTAAATCAGGCTGCCGTAGTCCATGATGCCGGTGGTATCCACCAGTTCCGGACGGCCGCCGAACGTACTTTCCGTAATGGCTAGCTGGTGTTCGTTCATATTGCCCACCACCGTGTAGGTATGGGGTACCTGGGGGATTCGCCCCAACGGTTTGTTGGTATCCCATTCGCGTATTTCGAGCATGGAGCCGGCAGGCCAGTCGCGTGCGGGCCAGTGATACAGTTCGCCGAACAAGGTATGCGAGTCGGCTGCATACGAAATCATCACGGAGCCGTCGGTCGAAGCGTTCTTTCCGACCAATAAACCTGTGCAGGCTTCTGCTTCGCTTCCGATAAGCAGGGCGGTGCAGGCGAGCCCTAATAACCAGTTTCTTTTCATTCGCTAAAATTTATATTCAGTGGTGTGTCGTTGTTTTGCTTTTCCTTTGCAAAAATAGGATAAATCTGTTTATCTTGCTGACTCTCCCCGGTTTATTTTATAGAAAGGGCACCTCCCGCCGATACTCCTGATTAGCCGGCTTATTACTATATAGTCGGTGTTTTTATGCATCATAGCCTTCTATGGGATTAAAGTATCGACTAATCCGTCGCATCGAAAAGAGTAGGCCCTTTCGTATAAACGACGGTTCTACCGGCGTGAGAGAACGTTCGGAAAACGGTACGAAGCGAACGCCCGGAAGGCGACGCTGTTAAAAGATTACGCTGTTTCGTATAATCGTTATCCTGTTTTCACCGCATTGTATAAAGCCGGCCTCCCTGTATGGAACCCCGGGCCTCGGGCGATGAGCATTCAGCAGACCGGCCGGTAGGCACCGTCGGCAGACGCCTGCACAGCGAGCGAAAAAGTCCGCCTGCGCAAAGAAGGTCTTTGATTCTCTTCCCGGAAAGCCATCGAAACGTTTTTGCGATACCTTTTTCAAAAAGCGCCAACTTGTTGCTTTTTAACTGAAAGTCAGCCTGATGTAAGGCTTGTCCCGATAGGAGGGAATTGCCTTATACCGTTAGACTGCCTACCGTCAATATTTTATCAGTGGAGGGATTTGCCATAACGGTAATGCCCGATTATCCTGAACTTAAAAAGGCAGTCCTCCAATACCTGTCCTGCGCCGATATTATGAATTATCAGGTAGCAGTCGGTCAAGGCGGCCTTTTTTGCCGACACGATTCCTATATGCGTAATTCCGCCGCCGAGGTCCCAGCACACTATAGGTCGGCGCAAGGGGTGCGAACGAGTGCCGATTTTGATGGCAGATTACGCGCTTCTCTATTCCGCACGTTTCAGCAATCATTTCCGGACACCGGTTGCACTCGTTGCCGGACCAGGCCGTCTCCTTATCCGGCGTAACAGGCAAGTAGAGGCTGGAGTCCTTATTGAAATCTTCGGTAATCGCTTTTGCTGGTGCAGATTCATGCCGATGCCCAGCCACGCAGGGCGCACCATTTCGTCCGAATCCGTTTCCCGAGGTCGCTTTTTAAAAGAGGAACATCACCACCCCTAAAATCCGGTGATTCGTTACCGCATGCGTATCCCGTACCTTTCCGTCCGTACCCATTGCGCCGAAATACGCCGAGGCGCAGGTATACTCCGCGCCGATTCTCCAGTGAGGCAGGTTATACGTGAGCTGGGCGCTCGCACTTACCAACTGGTCGACGTTGCTGCTGTTGCCATAGCCTACGCCCACCCCGTAAATGTCCCCATGAATGTCGTGCGTGGTGCCTAAGTTCTTCAGATACCCCAGGTAAACGCCCGGCTGCCATTTCTTTCCGTACGTGATGTTCAGCCACGACGACGAGTGGCGGAACGGCGTATACTTCTGTTCGCCCGTAGACGGATTCACCGATGTAACGGCATACCCACCCAGCATGGAGCATTGCGTAAGGTTGGCTGCTAAGATGGTTTTAGCCGCCACCATCCAGTCGCCCGACTGGTATTTCGCGTGCACTTCGGGCGAGAACGTCGTGATACGCTCGCTCACCTTGAACGTCTGCTTGTTCACTTCCGCCTGCGTACGCGGCTTGAGCGACACCATTTCCACGCCGCCCCCTACGAGCCACGCTCCCCTTTTGTAGTTCACCCCCGCATAGATTTCGGGCACGCATCCGTTCTTGATATACTCCTCGCTTTTCCCGTTAGGGCCAGCCGATAAATATTGCAGTTGCCATACCGCTGCCGCCGCCAGTTGCCAGCCGTTGCTTTCGTATCGGTAGCGAATCAGCGGGCTCCGGTTGAACGGCTGGAAAGGCGCCCCTACGTTCAGGTTCAATACCTGCGGCGTTACTTCGCCGAACAGCGGGTGCCACGTCTGGCCGATGGTTACATCCGATTTCCCCCAATCGAGGTTGATGTACGCATGCCGGATGCGGAACAACGCATACGTACTGCCCGAACCGCGGAAATCCGCCTCCAGCTTCACCGTCGTTCGGGCCGTTCCCAGGTCGGGCCCCTGCACGTCGACCCCCAGGCGCGAGTACAGCACGTAGAAACTGCCGTTAGGCGAAGCATTCAAATCCTCCCCTGCCGCATCGTACGCATGGTCTTTCGGATACAGGTAGAACAAACCGTCTACCGTTTCCGAGTTCGCACGGGAGTTGTAAAACAAATCCCCCCGTACCTGACCGTAAAACTTATAAGAAAAGTTCTTCTTCTGTGCATATCCGCCCCAGGCGACGCACAATCCCATCAGTAAAAATAATGCGCGTTTCATCTATCTCGTTTTATGTTTAGTATTCCTCTTTTCCACCGGCATTCGTCACGTTTGAAGCATTCCCTTCCTCCCTATCGAACGCCATACATCCAAACACCTATATAATAAGGTATCCCTTCTCCATCCCAACCTATCTGCAACCTCTCTCTATCCATCTTTAAAAAGCCCCCTTCTTATCGTCCCCACAACACTTCCATTCCATCGAACGCCTTCCCTCTTTATCGTAGGGGCTTCATCAGTCGGTTGTGTTGTAAAAAGCCACCCCCTTCGTACGGAACCCCGGGCTTCAGCGAACGAACGTAAAGAAAACGGTACGAAGCGAACACCCGGAAGAGCATGCAGTCAAAAGATTATGTTGTTTCGTATAACCTTTATCCTATTTCTACCGCATTGAATGAAGCCGGCCACTTCGTATGGGCCCACGGGCCTCGGGCGATGAGCGTTAAGCAGCACGGCTGAAAGAGAGCGTTAAAAAAGCCACGCTGTTTGAGCTCACAACGTGAGCGAGTTCGGGGCTTTTAGCGAGCGAAAGCCGGGATGTAGCGAAGCGGACGTAGCCCTTGAACTTTCTTTGCTTCGTTTCTTTGGTTCAAGCCAAAGAAATGAAGACCGCCGGTAGGCGCCGTCGGCAGACGCCCCGCGG
>DBGBSM010000596.1:0-2732 GCA_048468815.1 Parabacteroides sp. | reverse complement strand
CATCCGGCAGGTATACTCGTCGCTCAAAACGGATACCGCTTTCTTGTTGGAAACGCCGGTAGAAGAAATATTCACCCGGCTCGACGAAGGCGGACGGAGCGGTTTGCTCCGCATGGAAATCGCAGCGTATGCCCTCCTGGAAGAGAGCTTCCTGAATCCCGTTTTAAAAGAACAGATGCTCCGGAAGGCCAAAACGATACTCGAGTACGTGCAAATGCACGACTCCACCTTCTCGATAGAACGAATCGAGAAGATAAGCGAAATCGACAGCTTACTGGCATAAAGCCGCCACGCTCTCGGCACACCGTTCGCCGTCGATAGCCGCCGACACGATACCTCCGGCATAACCGGCCCCTTCGCCGCAAGGGAATAATCCCTTTAGTGTAACGTGCTGAAGCGTTTCTCGGTCACGCAGGATGCGTACCGGCGAAGAAGTGCGCGTTTCCACGCCTATCAGCACCGCTTCGTCGGTAAGAAACCCTTTCGATGTTTTTCCGAACTGCCGGAATCCTTCCCGCAACCGGCCGGTAACCGGCTCGGGCATCCAGAAATGGAGCGGCGACGCTACCAGCCCCGGCGTATAAGAGGAAACAGGCAGGTCGAACGAATTTTTCTTATTTACGAAATCGAGCATCCGCTGCGCCGGCGCCGTTTGTTTCATTCCGCCGTTCAGCCAGGCGTTTTTTTCCAGTTGTTCCTGGAACTTCATCAGCGACAACGCACCGGAAGAAGCAAACTCCGGGAAATCTTCCGGATGAATCTCGACCACCATCCCCGAATTAGCCCAACGCGAACCGCGGTTGGAAGGCGACATGCCGTTCACCACTACCTGTTCCGGTCCGCTGGCTGCCGGCACCACGAAACCGCCCGGGCACATACAGAACGAATATACGCCCCGGCCGTTTACCTGCGTAACGAAACTGTATTCGGCAGCCGGCAGGTATTCGCCCCGCCCTTCGCGGTTATGATACTGGATGGAGTCGATTAAAAGCTGGGGGTGTTCGAGCCGCACGCCCACGGCAATTCCTTTGGCTTCGAGCGGGATACGCTGTTCGTACAGGTAGTAATATATATCGCGTGCCGAGTGACCGGTAGCCAGGATAACGGGGCCGTAAAAATCATGCCCCGTATTCGTACGGATGCCTTTCACTTCATCCCCCTCCAGCATAAGAGCGTCCATGCGCGTTTCGAAATGCACTTCGCCGCCGCATGCGATAATCCGGTTCCGGATATTTTCGATTACCTGCGGCAGCTTATCCGTTCCGATATGGGGATGCGCGTCGGCCAGGATGGAAGCGCTGGCGCCGTGCTGGCAAAACACATTCAGAATTTTCTCCACCGAGCCGCGCTTCTTGCTGCGGGTATACAACTTTCCGTCGGAATAAGCGCCCGCTCCCCCTTCGCCGAAACTGTAATTCGACTCGGGATCGACCCGGTGTTCGCGGCTGATGCAGGCGATATCCTTTTTTCGCTCGCGTACGTTCTTTCCCCTTTCCACGATAACCGGCCGGAATCCTAATTCGATAAGCCGTAAAGCAGCGAACAAACCGCCCGGCCCGGCACCCACTACCACAACAGGCTTACCGCCTGACACATCTTTATATTCGATAGAGCGGTATTCCGGTTCGGCAGGCGCTTCGTTCAGATACGCCCGTACTTTTACATTCACATACACCGTGCGTTGGCGCGCATCGATGGAGCGTTTCAGCACCCGCACCGCCGTTATATCCGGAAGCCGTGCAGCCGTTTCACGCGCTACCGCCGCTTTCAACCCTTGCTCGTTGGCTGCTTCCTGCGGGAGCAAACGGAGTTGCAATTCTTTTATCATTCCTGTTTGTCGATTATTTTCTTTACTTCGGGAATCAGCGCGCCCGGATGTCCGCGCCGGACGATTTTACCTTCCGGCGAAATCAATATACAGGTAGGAACACCGTCTACGGCATACATCTTTTGTATGGATTTCCCGGCCGCCGAGCGAGCATCGTCCACCTGAATCCAGTCGAGGTGCTCCGCCTCGACCACTTGCTTCAGGTTATTTTCGTTTATTTCGTTGCAGGCAATCCCTATCATCACCAGGTTTTTATCTTTCGTCGACCGGTAAAGCTCCACTAAGCGGGGAGCGACCGTCCGGCAAGGGCCGCACCAAGTTCCCCAGAATTCCAGCAACACATAATTTCCTTTCAAACCGGACAGCCTGACGGATTGTCCGTCTAAAGCCACAGCTTCGAAATCGGGTGCCGGTTGCCCGGTTTCGGACGCTTTCTTATTCCGGATAAAGTCGTCGATAACCTGGCCGGCCGGCGTATGCTGTACGCGGTCGGTCAGCGCAGCGAAGGCATTTTCATATTCAGCGAAATTTTTCATCAAATCGTAATTATAACGCAGCAACGCCGCCGAGTAAGCCATATCCGGATGAGTGGCACGGAAAATATCCTCCAACGAATCGGCCCGGTCGAACAGCACATTCGATTCGCGAAGCAAAGTACGGCCTTTTTCCTCCAGGACGCTGTCGGGCAATTCGAACCCTTTCCGGTATAAAGCGAGCCCTTCTTTCTGCATCGCTTTTCCCTCAGCGGTAACGGCGTTGATAGTCTGCATATCCGGATGGTCGTATAGCCCGCCGGCATACTCGATATAATACCAGTTTTCCGCGTCGCCTTTCAGGGTGAGCTCGTCGTATCCTTCGAGAAAAACGGAAGGCGCCTGCGTATCGGCCGGATCGAACGGCGTTC
>DBGBSM010000595.1:0-4794 GCA_048468815.1 Parabacteroides sp. | reverse complement strand
GGTATATTCCGCACAAAGCTCCGCTGCGATTTTTACGTTCCTCCATTCCGGCCAATCGTTGGCGGTACGTAGTTGCGCCATTTTAGCTACGATATGCCGGGTGTTTTCCGCACCGCTTCCCAGGGTTTCGCTCGTGCCGGCCGCATCGGCGGGCGCTACTTCGGGGCCGAATTGCTCGGAAGCCGTACCGGTTGTTTCCGGGCTTACGATAAATCCGTGCGCCTGGGAAGCGTCTACGTAAAACACGATTCCGCCGCCTGCTTTGTCGCCCGGCCGGGTGATAACGGTGATGCCGCCCAGGTTGGTCAGTCGGTTGTCGCGCATAACCGTCAGCGTATTCACCCCATATGCGCCTTCGGGCACGGTAAACCTTATGCCGTTTTCCTCTACGGCCGGTTGCAGCGTGTAGCCGCCCCCGTCGGGATAGAACGGAGCCGATAGCCGGAGCCGGTCGCCTTCGCGGAATCCTTTTCCGCCGACGAATACTTCCGCCTGTGGTTGTACACCCGTTTCGGGCAGGCTGATGTCGGTTACGGGCACGACGAACGGTACGTTCAGTTTTCCCGGTAGCGTGGTTTGTTTGCCGTCGCGTTCGATTACGAGGCTGTATTCGCCCCCGGCTTCAGTCGGAACAACGAACCGGAGTTCGTTGTCGGTAACTTCCGTTACGACGGCTTCTGCAGCGTCGCCGTCCTGCACTAAGTACAGTTTGTCGCTTTTCGAAAAGCCGAGGCCGGCGATCCGGGCAGTTTGTCCAGGCATCAGCTCGCTCACGTCCGGGAGTTCGATTTCTTTCAGTATGGGAGCGATAGGTAGGGGGGCTGCCGGGTCGTCGTCGCATCCGTGGCAGGCACAGGCCAGGATTCCGCAGAACACGGGAATCCGGAGTCGGTTGAAATAGTTTTTCATCATACAGATTCGTTTAAAGGTTAGTAATTATAGGGTGCGCCCGGCTCGATTTTTTCTTCTTCGCTTGCCGGGCCGTTCCCCGTTAGTTACAGAATATCCACTTCGTTGCGGTAAGGCGACGAGGCTTGTGCGCCGGCACGGGTTACCGACAGCGCAGCCGCTTTGTTGGCGAACCGGATGGCGTCGCTCAGTTCACGGCCCTCCGAAAGCGCTACCGTCAGCGCTCCGTTGAAAACATCGCCGGCGGCGGTGGTATCCACCGCTTCTACCGGAATGGCCGGTATCTCGGCATGCAGTCCGCGGCTGTAAACGAGGGCGCCGCGCGAGCCCAAGGTGATAATTACGTGTTTCACTCCCATTTTGTAAATGGCGCGCGCGGCTTGCAGCGCCGACTTTTTGTCGGTAATCCGGATGCCGGAGATAAATTCGGCTTCGGTTTGGTTGGGAGTAATCGCATAGAGGTTACGCAGCAATTGCGGGTTGAGCGGACAAGCCGGCGCCGGGTTCAGGATAACCCGCGTGTTTTTCCGGGCGGCGGTTTCCGCTACATATTCCACCGTTTCGATGGGAATTTCCAGTTGCATCAGGATGATACCGGCCTGTTCGATGGCCTCTTCCGCGTTTTTCAGGTCGCCGGGAGTGAGGTGGGCATTAGCGCCCGAGGCTACCACGATGCAGTTTTCACCGTGTGCATCCACAGTGATAAGAGCTACGCCCGACGGGTTTTTGGAGTCGGAAAAGATATACGAGGTATCGATTCCTTCTTCTTCGAACAGTTGTTGCGACTGATGCCCGAAAATATCGCTTCCGGTTTTTCCTATGAACATGACGCGGGCGCCTAACCGGGCGGCCGTTACCGCCTGGTTCGCTCCTTTTCCGCCGGGATTCATGAAGAAGGTGCCTCCCAACACCGTTTCTCCCGGTCGGGGCAGATGGGGCGACTGGATTACCATATCGGTATTGCTGCTCCCCACCACCAAGATGGGGCGGCAGGCGGATTGGTTCTGTTTATCTTTCATCGTATTCGTTTTTTAGCAGGTCGACAGGGATTTCGTTACGTTACAAAAGTAACAGCCTGCTGTTTTGAAAATAACAAACTATTTTGTTGTCCGGATAAACCCAAACGGTTATATTTGTGTGGCGTAAACAGTTGTTATACCTTATACACAAGTAGTTGCAAATCCATGAAACCACCACTCAAAATAGAGTCTCTTTTACTTTTAATCCGTTCGATGACAAAGGCCGAAAAACGGTATTTTAAGCTCACTTGCAGCATCCAGGGCGGTGATAAAACCTATTTGGCGCTTTTCGGTTTATTGGAAAAAAATAAGGATGAGGAAGAGATTTATGCCTTATTTAACACGTATTATCCGCAGAAAAGCCTTGAAACGGCCGCCCGTCACCTGTACCGGGTGTTGCTGGATACGCTGGCGCGCCTGCGGGTGAAACAGGATGTGCAAACGAAAATAGGCCATTACCTTACACGGGCGAATATTCTTTTCGAGCGGGTAATGACTGCCGAGGCTTTCGACGAGTTGGAAAAAGCGGAGGCGCTTGCCGTTACTTACGAGAACGATGCGTTGCTGCTCTTGATTCGTCGCACGGAATTGAAATTCCTCAGCGCGCAGAATTTCGAAGGGATAAGCGAAAAACAATTAGTGGCGAAGCAGATGAAAATTAACGAAGTAATGAAGTATGCCCGCAGCATTAACCAGCATGTACAATTGTACGATATATTGAAACATCGCCTCGTTTATAAAGGATATGTGCGCTCCGACAGGCAGAAGGAAGATTTGAACGACCTGGTATTGAGCGAGCTCAACCTGATTGCCAATAACAACTACAAAGGTTTCGAAGAGGAGAAAATTCATTTGCTTTTCCAGGCTACTTACTACCTGAACTCGGGAAATTACAAATCGGCCGTGCGGTATTACAAGGAACTTATCCGGCTGTTCGAAACCAACCCGCACATGTTACTCGACCCGCCTGTATACTACCTGAGTGCTTTGCGGGGGATTTTAGACAGCTTGCAAAGCGCGGGTTTGTACCGGGAAATGCCTTTTTTTATCGAATTGCTTTCCGGGTTGGCTACCGGCGATTATCCGGCAGAATTTTTATTGGAAGTGAATTTGCTGATTTACTTGTACCGGTCGGCGGCGGCATGGGCCGGGGGACGGATCGAAGAGGCGGAAACCTTATGCCTGGCGTGCGAGGAAGGCTTGTGCCGGAAAGCGCATTTGCTCAATCCTGAAAACCAGCTCCGGTTACATTTATATAGGTGCATTGCGTACCTGAGTGCGGAAAAGTTGCCCGATGCGCGGCGATGTATGAAAAAGATTCTTTCGGCCAGCCCCATGTTTTATGTATTGCCTTCGTACAAAACGGCACGTTTGATTCATTTATTGTTGCAGGCCGAGTCGGGCCGCACGGAACATATCGAAAGCGAAATCGCTTCCCTTAAACGCAATATCCGCTTCGAGAAACAGGTATACGCTACGGAAAAACTGGTGTTCCGGTTTGTCCTTTCGTATCCGCTTCCGCTTTATTTCCAAACCCGCGCCGCCTTGTGGATGCGGTATAAAAAGGAAGCGGAAGCGATTCGGGGTAACAAATACGAACGGCAATTGCTGAAAACTTTCGATTTCCTGGCGTGGATAGAAGCCCGGCTTACGAAACGGCCGTTTGCCGATGTGCTGGCCGACAGGGCAGGAAGTGCTGGTCCGGGGAAGGATGTACTGGGCGCCCGATAACTTTTGGCTTTCCGTTCCGGTTATATATTAAGGCGTTAGCTACTTGTAACGCCTGTTATCCGGTACCGTTGACGACCGTATGAAGAGGAACGGCTTTCGGATTCGGAAGAATGTGTAATTAAAATAAGAAAAGAATGGAACATACCTATATTTTTCCCGACGGACGCCAGGTACTTACCTTGGGACAAGGCACCTGGAATATGGGAGATAGCGGAGCTACCCGCGTGGAAGAGTTGAAGGCGTTGCGCGCCGGCATCGACCTGGGCCTGAATGTAATCGATACGGCCGAGATGTACGGCAACGGCCGCTCGGAGCAATTGGTGGGCGAAGCCATCGAAGGACGCCGCGATAAGGTGTACCTTATCAGCAAAGTGCTTCCGTCGAACGCCAGCCGGCACGGTACCCGCGAAGCGTGCGAACGGAGTTTGAAACGGCTCGGAACCGATTACCTCGATCTGTATTTGCTACACTGGCAAGGACGTTATCCGTTCGAGGAAACGATCGAGGCCATGCTCGGTTTGCAGCAGGCCGGTAAAATCCGGGAGTGGGGCGTAAGCAATATGGACGTGGAAGAAATGGAGCGCTTCTTTTCCCTGCCGGGGGGTGATACGTGTGCGGCTAACGAGGTGCTGTACAACCTTACCCGGCGCGGCATCGAGTACGATTTGCTCCCGTGGTGCAGGAAACACCGGATTCCGGTCATCGCTTATTCGCCGGTGGAGCAGGGACGTTTGCTGTCGCATCCGGTACTTACTGAGATTGCCCACCGCCATTCGGCTACGCCTTCGCAAATCGCGTTGGCCTGGGTTCTCCGGGAACCCGGAGTGATTGCCATCCCGAAAGCGGCCACGGTAAAACATGTACAGGAAAATTTCAAGAGCTTGTTTATCCGGCTTACCGACGATGACCTGGCGGAACTCGACCGCGCTTTCCCCGGGCCGCGGAAAAAAATTCCGCTGGAAATGCTGTAAATACGCACCGTTTCTGCCGGAAGGCGAAAAACTTTCCGGCCCGGAAAAAAGGTTCGGGATACGAAAAACAGAAACTTCCGGTTCGTATTTTTTCTTATTTCTTCCCGCTCTGTTGCGCCGGAAGCGGCGGGAAGAACTATTTTTACGCGGGGTCGCTTCGGATA
>DBGBSM010000594.1:0-8923 GCA_048468815.1 Parabacteroides sp. | reverse complement strand
CCTTATACACTTTGGATGATGAAAAATAAACTGGATTTCAGGCCGGCGTTATTCGCCTCGTTGAAAAACTATTCGAAAGAAAAGTTCATGGCCGATTTGATGGCCGGAATTATCGTAGGAATCGTGGCGTTGCCGCTGGCTATCGCTTTCGGTATCGCTTCGGGCGTGAGTCCGGAAAAGGGCTTGATTACTGCGATTATCGGCGGGTTTATCGTATCGTTCCTGGGCGGCAGTCCGGTACAAATCGGCGGCCCTACCGGCGCTTTTATCATAATTGTTTACGGTATTATACAGAACTTCGGCATCGAAGGGCTGGCCGTGGCTACCGTGATAGCCGGCGTGTTGTTGTTCCTGATGGGCGCCTTGAAGTTAGGCACCATTATCAAGTTTATTCCTTACCCCATTGTGGTAGGTTTTACCAGCGGTATCGCACTGACGATTTTCACTACCCAGATGAAAGATTTCTTCGGCTTGCAGATGGAACACGTCCCGGCCGACTTCTTATCCAAGTGGGCGGCTTATTTCGAGCATATCGCCACGTTTCATCTCAGTTCTTTTCTTATCGGCGCAGCCAGCATCCTGCTGATTGTAGTTACGCCCAAGTTTTCCCGGAAGATTCCCGGTTCGCTCGTAGCCATCGTGGTGCTTACCGCCGTGGTGTACTTCCTGAAGCACCGGCTGGGCGTTACCGGCATCGAAACGATTGGCGACCGGTTTACCATCCAGGCTTCGTTGCCGGCGCCGGCGCCTTTTTCCTTTTCGATGGAAACTATCGACCTGCTGCTACCTTCGGCCTTTACGATTGCGCTTTTAGGAGCCATCGAATCGTTGCTTTCGGCTACCGTGGCCGATGGCGTAACGGGGCAGAAGCATAACTCGAACACCGAGCTGATGGCGCAGGGCGTGGCCAATATCGTAGTGCCTGTATTCGGCGGCATTCCCGTTACCGGCGCCATCGCCCGTACCATGACGAACATCAACAACGGCGGCCGTACGCCGGTGGCCGGTCTTATCCACGCGGTGGTGTTGCTGCTGATTTTGCTGTTCCTGGGGCCGCTTACCAAGCACATCCCCATGGCCTGCCTGGCGGGGGTGCTGATTATCGTTTCGTACAACATGAGCGAGTGGCGTACGTTCCGTTCGCTGCTGAAGAATCCGAAGAGCGACGCGGCCGTGTTGCTCGTTACTTTTGTGCTTACGGTGGTGTTCGACCTTACCGTCGCCATCGAAATCGGATTGTTGCTGGCCATGCTGCTGTTTATGCGCCGGATGACGGAAACCACGCAGGTGTCGGTTATCCGCGACGAAATCGATTTGTCGCACGAAGGGGAATTCGCGCATGAGGAAGAGAAACTTACGGTACCGCGCGGTGTGGAGATTTATGAAATCGACGGGCCGTTCTTCTTCGGGATAGCGAATAAATTCGACGAGTGCATGAAGCAAATCGGCGACAAGCCGTCGGTGCGGATTCTGCGGATGCGGAAAGTCCCTTTTATGGATTCTACCGGGCTGCACAACCTCGAAAGCCTGTACAGGCTTTCGGCGGCCGAGAATATCCGCCTGATTCTTTCGGGCGTTAATCCGCAGGTGCATAAACTGCTGGTGCAATCGGGGCTGGCCGCTAAAGTGGGCGAGGAACATATTTGCAGTAACATCCACGAGGCGCTCGAAAAAGCGGAGGCGATGCTATAAAGAACGGCGGCAAAGAAAGGTGATTGCGCTTTTGTGCGTAATCTTTAAACCGTGTTATCTGCGCGCCGCTTGATGTTTTCGCTACACAGGCTGTAGAGAGAGGGCTATTATTTGTTTGCCAACGCCCTCGGCAATAAAAACGACGCCCTCGGCAAGTTTGCCGACGCCCTTGGCAAACGAAAATAACGGCATGTGAGAAGAAATTTTTACTCCGCTAACGCAAAATCCAACTGCTTCCTCTCCAGGTTCGCCTGCACCACCTTGATTGCCAGCGGGTCGCCCAGTTGGTACCGTTTCTTGGTGCGGCGGCCGATGAGGCAGTAATTTTTTTCGTCGAATTCGTAATAATCTCCTTCCAGGTCGCGGATAGGCACCAGCCCTTCGCACTTGTTTTCGTTCAACTCCACGTATAACCCCCATTCGGTTACACCCGAAATCACCCCGTCGAACACCATGCCCAGCTTGTCGCTCATAAACTCCACCTGCTTGTATTTGATCGAAGCCCGTTCGGCGTTCGCAGCCGTTTGCTCCATCGCCGAGCAATGTTTGCAAAGTTCCTCGTACTTGTTCTGCGTTACGCTCCGGGCGCCGCTCAGGTACCTTTCCAGCAGCCGGTGCACCAGCATGTCGGGATACCGGCGGATAGGCGACGTGAAATGTGTATAATAATCGAACGCCAGCCCGTAGTGTCCCACGTTTACCGTGGAGTACACCGCCTTAGCCATCGCCCGGATCGCCACCGTTTCGATGAGGTTCTCTTCCCGTTTGCCCTGCACCTGGTCTAACAACTTGTTTATCCCCTTCGACACGTCGCTCTTGCTTCCTTCTGTTTTCAGCTTGTAGCCGAACCGCCGGATAAAAGAGGCAAAATTTTCCATCTTATCCGGGTCGGGCAAGTCGTGAATCCGGTATACGAACGTCTTTTTCGACTTCCCTTTCGGCGTTTTCCCTACGAATTCCGCCACTGTCCGGTTCGCCAGCAACATAAATTCTTCCACCAGCTTGTTCGCCTCCTTCGACTCCTTGAAATATACGCTTACCGGTTTTCCCTTTTCGTCGATTTCGAACTTCACTTCGTAGCGGTCGAAGTTGATGGCCCCGTTCGTAAATCGCCGTTCGCGCAGCTTCTGCGCCAGCTCGTTCATCTTCAAAATCGCTTCCTTGTATTCGCCTTCGCCCGTCTCGATAATCTGTTGCGCTTCCTCGTAGGTGAACCGGCGGTCGCTGTTAATCACCGTGCGCACGATACGCGACGCTTTTACGTTCGCATCTCCGTCCATCTCGAAGATAGCCGAGAAACAACACTTCTCTTCGTTCGGGCGCAGCGAGCAGATTTGGTTACACAACCGTTCCGGCAACATCGGAATCGTGCGGTCTACCAAGTACACCGAGGTAGCCCGCGATTCCGCTTCGCGGTCGATGATTCCGCCCGGCTTCACGTAATGCGTCACATCGGCGATGTGCACCCCTATTTCCCAGTTTCCGTTGTCGAGCTGCCGCGCCGAGAGCGCGTCGTCGAAGTCCTTCGCATCTTTGGGGTCGATGGTAAACGTGAGTACGTTCCGGAAATCCTCTCGCGCCGCAATCTCTTCCGGCGCGATGGTATCCGGTATTTTCTCGGCCGCTTTCTCTACCGCTTCCGGATATTTATACGGCAAGCCGAACTCGGCCAGGATGGCGTGCATCTCGGTGGTATTGCTGCCGGCCTCGCCTAATACGTCGAGCACTTCGCCCAGCGGGTTCTTGGCGTTGTCGGGCCATTCCGTAATCCGTACGATGGCTTTTTGCCCGTTCTTACCCCCTTTCAGCTTGTCGCGCGGGATAAAAATATCGTTCGCTAATTTTTTATTCTCCGTTACTAAGAAGGCGAATCCGCGGGTAACCTGCAAGGTGCCTACGAACGTGCTTTCGCGGTGCTCCAGTATCTCCACCACCTCGGCTTCCGGCTCACGACCCTTCCGGCGCGCCAGCACTTGTACTTGTACCCGGTCGCCGTCCATCGCGTGCTTCGAGTTCCGTTCCGCTACGAAGATAGCCGGGCCGCCGTCGTCGGGAATAAACGAGTTCTTCCCGTTGCTCCGGCGCTCGAAAGTGCCCGAAGCCACTGTGCCCAGACCGTTCAGCCGGTAACGGCCACGGTCGGTTTCTATTAAAAAGCCGTCGTCGGCCAGTTCCGATAAAATAGCCGCCACCAGCAGCTTTTCCTGCTCGGTAGCCGCGCCGATGGTTTTGCTTATTTGTTTGTAGTTGAATAATTCTTTGGGTGAAGCTTGGAAAACGGAAATCACGGCAGGCGCCAGGTTTTTCTTCTTCGCATGTTTTTTCCCCCTTTTCCCTTTCGGGCGGGTGTCTTTACTCTTTTTCGTCATATATACCTATTTTACAGGATTACCTAAATCCCTGTTACAAAGTAAACAAATAAATGCGAAACGTAGTTTAAGATTCTGTTTTTTTCTCTACGTTTGCAGAAAAACGACACGATATGAAGATTCTGGTTACAGGAGCGAGCGGATTTATAGGCGGTTTTTTAGTGGACGAAGCCCTGAAGCGCGGGTACGAAACCTGGGCGGGCGTACGTTCGGGAAGCAGTAAAGCCCGGCTGGCCGACCCGCGCATCCGGTTTATCGACCTGAAGTATGCCGACAAGGCAGCGTTGACGGCGCAACTGGCCGACTTCGTACGCACCGAAGGCCCCTGGGATTATATCATTCATAACGCCGGCGTTACCAAAACGCTGGATAAGGCGGACTTCTTCCGGGTGAATGCCGGTTATACCCGTAATTTCGTAGAAGCGCTGGCCGATTCCGGATGCGTACCCCGGAAGTTTTTGCTGATGAGTAGTTTGAGTGCGGTAGGTCGAGGCGATGAAGTGAATTTTACCCCTATCCGGCCCGAAGATACGCCGGCTCCGGATACGGCGTACGGACAAAGCAAGTTGCAGGCGGAGGAATACGTGTGCAGGCAGCAGGCGTTTCCGTACGTGATTCTGCGCCCTACCGGCGTGTACGGGCCGGGCGAGAAAGATTACTTTATGGAAATCAAGTCGGTAGCCGCCGGTTTCGACTTCGCCGTCGGGTTCGTTCCCCAGCGCATTACCTTTATTTATGTGAAAGACCTCGCTACGGCGGCTTTCCTGGCATTGGAGAAGCCGGAAATACGAAACCGTACCTATTTCGTGGCCGACGGGGATGTGTATACGGATGCGGAGTTTGCCGGAATGATACAAGAAATATTGGGAAAGAAACGGGTGCTCCATGCCCGCGTTCCGCTGGGAATCGTCCGCCTGGCATGCGGATGTTCCGAGTGGATAGGCCGGCTGACGCACCGGGTAACTGCCTTGAACACGGATAAGTACCGTATCCTGAAGCAGCGCAACTGGATTTGCGACGTTACGCCCCTTCGTAACGAACTGGGTTTTACGCCCCGTTATCCGCTCCGGAAGGGGTTGGAAGAATGTATCGAATGGTACCGGTGCGCCGGCTGGCTCTGAGCTTATTCTTCTATGCGGCTGATATTTCCGTTGCCCGCTATGTCGCGGGTAACGGTAGGATTCCCCTTGTACCGTATTTTTCCGTTTCCGGCGATTTTCGCGTGGAGCGACTCGGTTACATGGGCTTCGATGTTTCCCGTACCCGCTATTTTGCACGAAAGCTCGTCGATGGTGCAATCCAATGCCTGCATACGGCCCGAGCCGGCTATAGAGTAAGAGGCTTTTCGGGCTTCTCCGCCTAACACGAGCTTATTCGAGCCGGCACCTTTGGCTTTGAACTCGTCGCAGTGCAGGCGAAGAGCTTGGAAAGCGCAGCTGCCGGTAAGCGAGCAGTTTATTTTCGTTATTACGGCACTGTCGTTCAAGCAGATTACTCCGCTGCCGCTTTGGTTTACCGTGAGCGCATCGGAGGTGAAACGCGAGTCGATATGGAATGTGCCGCTCCCGGCCTGTGCGATTTTGTTCAACCCGGAAGAGTAAAGGGTAATCGTAAGGTATTTGGGTATTAAATTCGTGTTTTTTCCTTTGGGTTCGATGCGTAACTTCCGGTCGGTGGTTTTTATTTCCAACAAGTCGAGCAGGTTACTGTCGGTCGAAATCACGCAGTAGGGCGCGGTATCGGTGCGCTGTTCGTAATGGCATACCAAGCCGGTAAGGGCCGTACTGATTTCGTCGAAGTCTTCTATAGGCACTTCGCGGGTAACCACCTGGGCATTTCCGTAAATCCGGTTCGTTTGTATACAGCCGGTACATACGAGAGCGGCCAGTAATATAACCGGCCAGCATGTTACTTTTTTCATCTGTATGGTATTTTTATTATCTCGGGAGAGAAGCTTTGTGCTCCCGTTTTTTTATCAGACGCAGCGTTCGCTCCCAGGTTACAGCGAATAGCGTAATTATTTCGCCGGTTCGATGCTGCCCGAACCCAGTTTCCGTTGCGAAACGGCGGGGGCACCCTTGTAACGGAGGTTTCCGCTGCCCAGTACCGACGCCTTGAGGCTTTGCGAAACGTTTACGTTGGCGTTTCCGCTGCCGGTGATTTTACAGTTCAGCTCCTGAATCGCGCAATTGAATGCATCCACATCGCCGCTTCCGTTAATCGAAACGGTGGCGTTCGTGGCTTTTCCCCCGATGCGGATATTGCCCGAACCCGACGATTTGCATTCCAGCAGGCCGGTTTGTATGTTATCGGCTACGATATTGCCGCTGCCTGATGCATTTAATTTCAGTTCGGCTACCTTTACCGCCTTTTTCATTTCGATGAGTCCGTTGCCGCTCGTTTTCAGTTCCAGCTCGTTTCCTTCCACCGGAACGGTGGCGTAAAATCCGCCCGTGCCGCTCACTTTTACGCTTTTGAGCCATTTCGAGTGGGTTTTCACGCTGTTCTTGGTAGGATACAGGTTCATCCCTTTCTTGTAGTCGATAGTGAGCTCGCGGTTCTTCACTTCTATCTTGATGTAAGGAAGCAGGTTCTCGTCGATGGTAATTTCCAGCGCAGGCGCTTCCTGTGCGGATTGTACGTAGAACACGTCGGCAGTGCCCGACAGCTTGATTTCGTCGTAGTCGGCTATTTTAATCTTTTGGGTAACGATCTTACCGTTCCCTTTTACCTCTTCGGCTGCGTGAGCCGCGGTAAAACAAGCCAGCAGAAGGCCGATTAAAAAAGGTGCTTTCATCTTCATGTCTTTATTTTTTTTGATGGATATATCGGATGTTACGCTTCAAAAGTACGGAATAGTTTACTATCCGGCATATAAATTTTGTATAAAAACAAGTACGAAAGGAACGAACGAAGCCGCAAACGGAACGACATGAAGGTTGGCAGCCTTGAATATAAACGGCTTAGGATTTGCTGTTTCTTGTTTGCCGGCTTTCGTTCTTTTTATCCGGACTGTATGCGAGAACGGTTAAACGCCTCCTTGTTCACCGCTTGTGCCGGGCGCGTCCTGTTCGTATGTTCCGAGGTCGAACCGGGTCGGTATGTCGTCGAGAATGGCGAATAAATCGGCTATCGTTTCCGCCCGGAGCATCGCGATGCGGGTATGCTTGAAGTCGGGTATCCCTTTGAACAGTGGCGTGGCGGCCAGGTGGCGCCGGATGTGTACGATGCCGCGCCGTTCGTCGAGCCGTTCCACGCTTTGGAGCACCTGCTCTTTCAGTATGTCGAGGTACCACCCGAACGTTTCCGGTGCAAGCGAGGTTCCGGTAGTTAGGAAATGCTTTACTTCCCGGAAAATCCAGGGGCGCCCGATGCTGCCGCGCCCGATCATTATTCCGTCTACTCCGTACGTGTCGAACCGTTCCCGGCAGATTTCGGCCGAGGTTACGTCGCCGTTTCCGATAATGGGGATGTGCATGCGCGGGTTGTTTTTTACTTCTCCTATCAGAGTCCAATCGGCTTCGCCTGTGTACATCTGGCTACGGGTGCGCCCGTGGATGGAGAGGGCCGCGATGCCGCAGTCCTGCAATTGTTCGGCCAGCTCCACGATAATCTTGTTATCGGCGTCCCAACCCAACCGGGTTTTTACCGTTACCGGAATGCGTACCGCTTTCACTACTTCGCGGGTAATTTCGAGCATGAGGGGGATGTTCCGCAACATGCCGGCGCCGGCGCCTTTACCGGCTACTTTTTTTACCGGACATCCGAAGTTGATGTCGATCAGGTCGGGGCGTGCTTCTTCGCACAAACGAGCGGCCTCTACCATCGCGTCCGTATTTTTTCCGTAAATCTGGATGGCTACCGGCCGTTCTTCCTCGGCAACGAGCAGCTTTTGCTGAGTGCGGTTCACGTTCCGTATCAACGCGTCGCTCGAAACGAACTCGGTATATACCATATCGGCACCGAACCGCTTGCACATCAAGCGGAAAGCCATGTCGGTCACATCTTCCATCGGGGCTAAAAATACGGGGCGGTCGCCCAGCTCTATCGTACCTATCTTCATATCCACTTGGTTTGTTACCGGCGCTTGTACATCACAGAAGCTGCCTGCCTGTCCGTTACGGCACGGGAGAGGCCGGTTATATCCGGTTGTTTGTTCTGTCCGGGTACAAAGGTAACGCTTTTCGGCGGAAGTTTTTCTTTCCATATATGCTGCTGATTTATCTTTCAGGTCCGATAAGTCGGAACAGTGCGATTACCGTATCCTATTTATAATAAATAGTAACTGTCGGGAAAATCGGAAAAAGCAATGTGTATTTTACTTTTTTCTTTGTTATACCTTTGCCGAAGAGGTAATTCCGGCGGTTGTCCGGAAAAACTATCCGCAGCGTTGTATCGCTCTTGTTTGCAAAAAGCCGGGGAATTCGAATGAACACGGCAACGGGTTCGCCTGTTTGCATGTTTTATGGCGCGGGGTGTTCTTTACCCGGTAGATTCGCGGTTTCCCGGAGCTTCGCAAACACAGCAGATACACAGTTCCACGCTTCTTTCCGTTAATCCACCCGGCTCGGAACCGGCCGAGGTAAACAGGCAATATCGCTATGGTTATGAATACCGTCCATATCGGACAGGTCATCAAGCAAAAACTGGAAGATAGCCAGCTTTCCGTAACCGATTTCGCTAACCGGATAAACCGTACCCGGAGTACGGTATACGATATTTTTACCCGGAAAAGCATCGATACGGATTTGCTGCTGAAGATTTCCGAAGTACTCCGGTACAATTTCCTGGAAGAAGTGTATCTGAAGAAACCCGGCAAGAAGGAGCCCTCCCGATTTTTCCTGGCCGTGGAAATAGAGGAA
>DBGBSM010000593.1:0-2869 GCA_048468815.1 Parabacteroides sp. | reverse complement strand
TAGTGCAAACCGAGTATAAAAGCAAAGCTTGCTTAGCTTTTATCGAGGTGCAGCCTATCTTCTCTTTTCGAAGAAAAGTAGTGCAAACCGAGTATAAAAGCAAAGCTTGCTTGGCTTTTATCGAGGTGCAGCCTATCTTCTCTTTTCGGAAGAAAAGTAGTGCAAACCGAGTATAAAAGCAAAGCTTGCTTAGCTTTTATCGAGGTGCAGCCTATCTTCTCTTTTCGAAGAAAAGTAGTGCAAACCGAGTATAAAAGCAAACACAGCGACACGTCTGCCGCAAGACCGGCGTTTGTCCGGCAAAGAAAAACCTTTCCGTTGCCAGGCAGCAGCGCAGGCTCACTTATCTACGATCTCGAACCGTACGAGTACGGAATAAGTCTTTTTAATCGTACGGAAACCGTCGAACGAATACGCATCGGACGACCGCACGTTGCTCTGCGCCGCATATACCGAAGGCCCCCCGGCCGCTGCGTCTTCTACGATACGGAGCACGCCGCCCAACTTTTTGCCTAACGACTCTACCAGGTAAGCCGCTTTCTGTTGCGCCGCCCCGAGCGCCTCGATTTTTCCTTTCCGATGATACTCCTGCAAATTTTTGTTTTCCAGTTCCCCGATGCGCATCGTTTGGATGCCCCGGGTATCTAAACGATTCACGATCCGGTCTATTTGCCTGAAATCGCCCAAAGTAATATCGAGCCTTTTGGACACGCGGAAATCCTGCCCGCGCTCGCGCCAGTAATCGCCCACCTCCTGCGTGCGAATCGCCGTTTCGGAAATGCCGCACCCGGTCAGTACCTCCCGCAAGTCGCGCTCGATGCGGCTCAACGGCACCTTGGTGCGGTACTCTTCCGGTTTCGACTTCCCGTCGAATTCTTCTTCGAAATACTCCCGGATTTCGATCAGGAAATGGATTTTGTCGGGTACGATTTCGATTTCGGAAGTACCCGTTACCTCTACATACCGGCTATCCGTTTGGGCTTGCAACGGCAAAACGGTTAATAACACCCACGCCCATACTAATTTTATTTTCATACTATCTGGAATAAAGGGATTAGATTACAACTCTTACCCGGTTTCGAATCCGGCTTCCGGGCACAGGCTTTGCCCAGCCAACCTCCCGTTTTGAAACGACGGACGGAACAAAAATACGAACTTCTGCCATACGACCCGCATTTAACCGGCTAAAAGCGGAATAAAAACAAGCGGCAGACCGGAAGGGATGCTTCCAGGCTGCCGCCGGTTCGTTTCACCGTGTCCGGCTCTGCCGGAACGAGGCTTTATTCGAGCAATCCGTTCACATAATCCGTCAACGCATGCGTTCCGTTAGCGGAACCCGACTCCGGATACCGGAAATCGGAATGAAACTCCCACCAGAAAATGCCCTTGTAACGCTTGCTCTTCACCCAATCCATCTTCGCTTTCAGCGAGCGCTCGTTGTCCATCGTAACGAATTCTTTCCGGTCGGGCGAGAAGAAATACGAAACACACGCTTCCGGGTTGTATTCCTCCGTCCAGCCCTGCTGCAACAAGGCAGGCAACTCGTTGTAATCCATATACCGGCCGTACGCGTTAAGCGGCTCCGGCGTGGTTTCGCCCGGCGCGATGCCCTTGTAATAAAAGCCGTAGCTGGCCAGGCCGATGCAGATTTTCTGCGGGTCGAACACGTCCCAGCGTTCGGAATACGCTTTCATCAAATCCAGGGGCGTGTTGTAGGTGGCGCACTTGTCCCAGATACCGCCGCCCATGTCGTACATCATCACGTTGATAAAATCCACGTACCGGCTTACCGAGTCGGCCTGCGCCTGCGTATACCGCTCGGCGAAATTCAGCGCCGAGGTAAGGTAAAGCGGCTTTTTCATCGCCTGTTCCTTTTGGTCGAGCACCCGGCGGATGTCGGCCATAAAACGGTAATGCAAGTCGAGGTCGACGGTTTTCTCCCAATCCAGCTCGATGCCGTCGTACCCGTACTTGGCCACGAACTCGCCCATCAGGGCGGCGAACTTGCCGCGCCGCGCCTCGTCGTTCACCACCTGGTCGAACGTAGTGCCGGGAAACGAAACCAGGATGCGGCTGCCGTCGGCATGCACCTTGTCGATGAGGTACGGAACATATGCTACCCCGTCAGTGGTAGACACGGGATACTGATGCCGCACTACGTATTTATCGAGAATCCGCTCCAGGGGGAGGTCGAGGTCGGCCATTTCCCAGCGGGGGCCGGCCATAAGGTAAACGAACCGGAAGTACCGGAAGTCGGACTTATCGATTTCCTGTTTGCTTTTGAGGCGTGAATCCACCGAATAGGTAGCGTGCACGAATCCGAGGTCGGGACGCTCGATTTTTACCGGTTGCGAAGTGCAGGCGCACAGCAGGCAACCGCACAGGGTTGTCATAAGGATGTTTTTCATATCGTACGTTGTTGTTTGTTAATCAGGTTATGTTCACATACCAGGCGAATCGAAAGGAAATCGCTTTTCGAGGGCGACGGTTCACTCCCCGTCGTTTCGGGTTTTAAAAACGGGAACCACTCGAAAGGGTATGTATTTTTACGAAAGAAAGGGAGCCGGCGCCCCGCGCTTACCGAAGAGCCGGCTCCCGGTATAACTTATTGAACCAGCACTTCATCGAGCATCGTGAGCGCCGGGGCGCCTACGTTGGGATGCCATACCGGACAGTCGCCTATCGAGGTAACGCGAACCTTTACGAAGCGCGCCTGTTTCCCGCCCACCGCCGTTTTATAAAAAGCGGGAATGGGCTTGCAACCGCTGGCGTACGAGCCGGCCGGGCCGTTGGTGTTTACCGGCTCGGGGCCCTGCTGCTCGCCGGCCTTCGCGTACGAAACGCCGTCGGCGGAAAGGAAGAACGTTAC
>DBGBSM010000592.1:0-10057 GCA_048468815.1 Parabacteroides sp. | reverse complement strand
CGCGAGGGCGTCTGCCGACGGCGCCTACCGGCGGTCTTCATTTCTTTGGCTTGAACCAAAGAAACGAAGCAAAGAAAGTTCAAGGGCTACGTCCGCTTCGCTACATCCCGGCTTTCGTTCGCTAAAAGCCCCGAACTCGCTTTCTTTTAGAAAGCTCAAACAGCGTGGCTTTTTTAACGCTCACTCCCAGCCGGTCTGCTTTACGCTCATCGCCCGAGGCCCGCGGACCCATACGAAGTGGCCGGTTTTATACACCGCGGTGAAACCTGAATGCCGGTTATACGAAACAGCATATTCTTTTGGCTGCGTGGCCTTCCGGGCGTTCGCTCCGTGCCATTTTCTTACGCTCTCTCACTGAGGCCCGGGGTTCCATACGAGGAGGCCGGTGTTTTTCAGAGCCCGGCAGGAAACGGCTTGCATCCTTTCTTCTCTTTTTGTTCTTCTGTCTGAAATCAATTTCTATCATATACTAAGAGCTTACCTCAACGAAACGAAGCAAAAAAAGGTCAAGAACTATGTCCGCTTCGCGCCCTTCCAGCTTTCGCTTACTGAAGGCCCCGAACTCGCTCGCTACGCTCACTCAAACAGCGTGGCCTTCCGGGCGTTCGCTCCGTACTATTTTCTTAACGCTCTCTCGCTGAAACTCCGGGTTCCCATGCGATGCGGTCGGTTCTTCTCCGAGGCGGAGAGGAAAAGGGGCGAGTGCATAGATTTTCGTTTCTTTATTCTCTTATTCTCTTTACCGTTTCAGGTTTTTCCGGGCTTCCGTACTTCTGTATTTAACTCCGATAGGATAAAAAGGCGGTTTTACGCAGCGCTTTTCTTCGTTTCCCGGTACGGAAAACTGTATTCGCAGCTTGCGAATATAAAAACGCAGCCTGCGAATATATATTCGCAAGTTGAGAATATATATTCGCAGGCTAAAAATACACTTTTTCCGGTGAGGAAATACTTTCCGGATGTGCATGCAAAAAGAAAAAAACGATATACTGCCGGGTTATCGCTTCCCCCCGGCTTCGACATACGGAATGGTGAACCAGAACAAAGCCCCTTGCCCCTCTTCGGACTCCACGCCGATTTCGCCGCCTAACTTCGTAACGATGGTTTTGCAGATAGAGAGCCCCAGCCCCGTACCCTGCTTGAACGAGTCGAGCTTGACGAACCGCTCGAAAATGCGGGAAGCCGCAGCCGCCGGGATACCGCAGCCGGTATCCGACACAAAGAAACGGAGCGTATCGCCCTGCCGGGTGTAACCGAAGGAAATTTTTCCGCGCTCGGTGAATTTCATTGCATTGGTAAGGAAGTTGGTTATTACCTGCGTTATCCGGTTCCGCTCGGTACGTACCAGGCAAACCGGCAAGCGGCTCGTAAAAGCGATTTCCACCTCCGGGGCGTGCGCACGCATGCGGATGCTCTGCTCTATCTCGGTAAGCAACCGGTTGATGTCGACTTCCGAATAAACGAATTCGAGCGTGCCGGCCTCTATTTTCGAAAGGTCGAGTATATCGTCGATAAGCTGGAGCAGCAAGGTATTGCTGTTTTCGATAATGGCGGCAAACTCTTTCCGCTCGGCTGCATCGTCCGACTCGGCCAGCAAGCCGGAAAACCCCACGATGGCATTGAGCGGCGTACGTATCTCGTGGCTCATATTGGCCAGGAAAGCCGACTTCATCCGGTCGTTGTACTCGGCGATCCGCTTCGCCTTTTCGCTCGCTTCGCTCCGTTTGTCGGCCGAGATGTCGCGCAGGATACCCACAGCCTTGGTACAAAGCTTGTTATCACCGTAAATATAGGCCTGTCCGCTGATTTCGTACCAAACGTAATTATCCGAAAAACACCGCGAACGGAACGGCAGATGGAACGAACGCGTTTTCCCCTCCTTGAACCGTTGCAATTCGAAACGGTACCGGTCGCGCTCTTCGGGATATACGGTTTGGATAAATTCCTCGTGTATCACCTTTTTGCGGACGATGTGGTCGCCTTCCACCAGCGTAAACTCGGCCCAGTCTTGCTGTACGTACCACGTCCACGGATAAATCAGCCCGATTTTGCAGGCTAAGTTCACCCGCATATTATCTTCCTCGAGTTGCGCTTTCAGGTTCTCGATCAAGGTGACGTCCCACGACATACCCAGTAGGTAAGGCGCTTTCCCGGAACGGGGTACCAATACCTTGCGGGTATCGATGATATGCAACTCGCCCTGCGGGTCGACCATCGACTCGATGAACTGCTCCATCTTGCCGGTGCGGATAATCTCGCGGTCTTTTTCGCGGAACGCTTCCGCCACCGCAGGGTCTTCGAACAACTCGAGGTCGGTTTTTCCCACTACGCTCCCGTGTCCAGACTTATATAAACGCGCCATCATCGGGCTGGCATACAAATATTTCAAATCGTCGCCGGTATCTTTTACGAACATATACATCGGCGTATAACTTACGATGTAATCGAGCAGTTCGTTTATTTCCAACGGCACCTGCGCTTCCGCCGGCGCTCCCGTGTACTCGCTCTCCAACCGCATAAAGCCGCTTGCCGTCGACAGTTTACCGCCTGCGCGGAAACCGGGCACCGTAAACGCCCCCTCGAACGACACCGTTTTACCAGGCGCCTGCAAAATAATTTTCTGCCGGAACCGGCCGGTGTATCTTACATCATCGAGGGCTTTCCGGAACGGCCACCGGTTTTCGGGAAGCACATAAGCGCCGAACTCGTCCCAGCTCATTTTCTCCGTGCGGAACGGAAAAAGCGAACGCAGGTAATCGTCGACCGTTATCTCCTTTGCCGCAAAATCCACCTGCCACCATCCCGCATTCAACGCCTGGCAAATTTCCTCGTATCGGTTATCGCTTACTGACATAGCTGTTTTTCGTATGCTGATACTCTTTTGTTTTTACCCGCGGCCTTTATCGCCGTCTCCGCATGCCTGTTTTACAATCCTTGAAAACCATGGTTTCCCAATCAACCGGAACCCGTCTAAACCGTTGCAAAGATAAACTATTTTCGATTGAATAACTTATTTTTCGTCCGGGAGAAAAGTATTTTAACGGCACCGGGCGCCTGCTTTCGGAAGCCTTGTTTTCTAACCCCTCGTGTATCTATTGGAGGAATGGCATTTACAGGCTGCCGACGCATCGCAAACAAAAAAAATTTCGTTTCTTTATCCCCACAGAATTTAAGCGGGGTTGCGGGGAAAATAAAAGTATCGGGAACGCCGGAATATACAGGCGGGTATGGTTTTTTCCGGGAAACAGCCTCCTGACTTGCGCTTCGCGCAGCCGATACGACCCGGCAAACAGCCTCGAAGGAAGTAAAACGATTTTCGAAACGGTAATAAAGCGTCCGTGCCGGAGGGCGATGCTTCCGGAAAACCGGTTACAGGTTTCCGGAAGCGCCGGGCTTCATCACCACGCCGATGCTCTTCTTGCCGTCGATTTTGATGACGATGGGTTGCTCGAACCGCACGTGCCGGAGGTATTCGGTTTCCTGTACGGCCGGCTGCGCATCGAGAAAAGCCTCGTCGAACCAACCGTCGTTTTTGTACGGGTTTACGGTAAAGTATCCTACGCCGAACGAAGTGAGGTTCTGGAAAAAGTGCGTTCCCTGGCTCGGCTCGATGCGGTAATTCTCGAGCCCCGACTCTACGATGACGCGGGCATTCGATATATTGGGCCATTTTACCGGAATGCCCAGCCAGGCATCGCTCGACCCCCAGCGGCCCGGCCCTACCAGCACGTACCCTTTGCCTTCAGCCGTAAACTGCCGGTTCAGCTTTTCGATGTCGTACGCAATCAACTGGTTGTTCGACGCATTGAACGAGCCCGACTTCACATACACCACGTCGTACACATCGGCAGCGATGCCGTGCCCCAGGGCGCTGGTAGAGTACAGCAGCGTTTCGTGCGGCTCGATACGGGTCAAATCTTCTTCCATCTTTTCTTTGCTGTCGACGATGGGGCGTATCTGGAGCAGGTAAAAACAAGCCTTACTGCTGTTTTGCGGGTCGATGTTCACGGCGAACTCGATTTCCACCGGGCGCCCCATTTCCTCCTGCCCCACGCGCAGGATGCCTTCGAGTATCTTAGCCAGCGGGAAAACGTCGTGCTGCAAGATATTTACGAACGAAAGAATCTTGCGTCCGCCCGGATAATATCCGTCGTGAATCATCTGGTCGTACGGGTCGTAGGTAGAAACGATGTATTTCAGGGCGCCGTCGGCGTCGGCATCCTTTACCGAGAGCTTGAGCAGGTTAAAGGCGTCGTCGATGGAGAACTGCTCCGCTACGTTTTTCAGGTCGAGGGCGTAAAAACGGGTTTGCGTTTCGCGAAGCGCGAAATCCAGCGTACTCATCTGGAGGATGTTGCGCGGATGGCGGGGCGAGAAGCGAAGCGTCAGTCCGCCGTCGACGATGTATTTGCCCAATCCGAGCGCGATATTCGCGATGCCGTCTTCCGCTTTTTCGTCGCCGATAGGATAAAAGTTCAGCGAGCGGGCCACCCCCGAAACGGTAGGATAGAAATGCGTGCCGTAAGCCGAGCCTACCACCTCCTGCAACACCACGGCCATCTTTTCCTGGTCGATGAGGTTCGAGGTAGCCGTCATATACGCTTTGCTGTCGCGGTAAAACACCGAGGCGTACACCCCTTTGATGGCATCGCTCAGCATCCGGAGCATTTCGTACTTATCGTCTACCTTCGGAATCATATAGGTGGAATAGATACCGGCGAACGGCTGGTAATGCGAATCTTCGAGCAAGCTCGACGAACGGATGGCCATCGGGCCTTTCACCACGTCGAAGAACGCCATCAAATCCTCGATTAACCGGGCGGGGAGGCTCGCCCGGAGGAAATAACGCAAAATCTGGTCGTCGGGGATGTCGGACAACGCCACCGGATACAGTTTGTTCGTTTCCATGAACTCGTCGAAAATATCGGTGCAAATCACCACCGTTTTCGGAATCGTTACCGGGAAATTATCGTCTTGCCTGAAATCGGGATACCGCTTCACCATCGAGCCCATAAAAGCCAGGCCGCGCCCTTTGCCGCCCAGCGAGCCGTCGCCGATACGGGCGAAATTCGAGTACTCGTCGAACCGCTCCTTGTCGAACACGGCCACCACGCCGGTGTTCTTCATGCGGCGGTATTCCACGATGGCATCGAAAATCACGTGCCGCGCCTCGTCCATATCCTTGTATTCGGATACGTCGATGTCTTTCAGCAGCTCGGCCGGCGGAAACATGGCGCGAGAATAGAAGAAGCGCGAGAAGTGGTTGCGCGACAGGTGGTAGCGGCGCGAATCGTCGGGAATGAGGAAGATTTTTTTCTGAAGGTCTTTCAAGTCCTTGATGCGCATGATTTCTTCTTTCGTTTCGGGATTCAGAATCACGAAATCGCCGAATCCGAACCGGCGCATAATCTTCTCGTGCAAATCCTGCGGATAGCTTTTCGAGTTCTTGTCGATAAACGAGGCGCGCAGCTCGCGCGCGTATTTCCGGTTTTCCGCTTCCGACGATTCGAGCACGAGCGGGATAATCAGCCCCGAATCGCGCACGTATTTCCCGAACCGGTAGCCGGCCAGCGGGTCTTTCTCGCCGGCCCGCATAAAACTCATGTCGGATACGATGCCGAGCATGTTGTTTTTATACTGCTCGAAAATGCGTATCGCTTCCTCGTACGTACGGGCCAGCTTGATTTTGGGGCGCCCGCGCATCCGGAGCATCCGCTGGTGCGCATTCAGGGCTTCTTTCGAAAACTCGCGCGACTGCTCGAGCACGAACTTGAACATATGGGGCAACGCCGACGAGTAGAATCGCACCGAGTCTTCCACCAGCAGGATAATCTGCACGCCTACCGAGCTCACGTCTTCCGGCGCGTTCATCTTGTCTTCTATCAGCTTGATGATAGCTACCAGCAACTCCGAGTTGCCCAGCCAACTGAACACATAATCGATGGCGCTCAGGTCTTCGTTTTCCATCCGCTTCGACACTTCTTTCGAAAACGGCGTGAGCACCACGATGGGGATGTTCGGATAGCGCGCCTTGATTTCGGTAGCCGCCCCGAACACGTCGCTGTTGTCCATATTGGGCATGCAGATAACGAGCTCGTAGTTTTTACGGGTCAGCTCGTCGAGCGCCTCGGCCTCGGTGGTTACCTGGGTAAAACGGGGCGGATAGCGCAGGTTGAGCGAGGTATACTCGTTGAATATCTGCTCGTCGACGCGGCCGTCGTCTTCCAGCATGAATGCGTCGTATTTGGTGGCGATAAGCAGCACGTTGAAGATGCGCTTATTCATCAGGTTGGCAAACGATGTATCTTTGAATACAAGGGTTTTAAAGTCGGGAATCCCACTCATAGATTTAGTCCTATTTAACTGTCCAAAAGTAAGGAAAAAACTTTGTTGTTCCATATTTATCCCTACATTTGTGACATATCGTTATTACCTGAATCATAGAACACGATAAAAATGGATTTCAAAGAGAAGAACTAAAAGGAAAAGCCAGCCTCTCCCTACCGAGCCCTGAAAGACACCGGCCACTTCGTATGGGACCAGGGGCCTCAGTGAGAGAGCGTTAAGAAAATGGTACGGAGCGAACGCCCGGAAGGCCACGCTGTTTGGGCTCCTGAAAGGAGCGAGTTCGGGGCCTTCAGTGAGTAGAGTGCCATTTTTAGCGAGCGAGGTGTCAGCCCTTGAACTTTTTTTGTTTCGTTTTTTTCTTTCAAGAGAAAAAAATGAAAACCCACCGTGGTAACGGTCGCTCCCGGCCTCGCCGGAGAAAAACCAGCCTACAGTGGCTCAGCGAAAAAGAAGTTTTTGTCATGTACTGTGTTACCTGAATAAAAAACACATAAATTCAAATGCTATGAAAACCGATTCCATCCTGTCGGCTCTCGAAGCCCGGCATCCCGGCGAAAAAGAGTACCTGCAAGCTGTAAAAGAGGTGCTTATCTCCATCGAAGACGTATACAACCAGCACCCGGAGTTCGAAAAGGCGCGCATCATCGAGCGGCTGGTAGAACCCGACCGCATCTTTACCTTCCGCGTGCCCTGGGTCGACGACAAAGGCGACATCCAGGTAAACCTGGGCTACCGGGTGCAATTCAACAACGCCATCGGCCCGTACAAGGGCGGCTTGCGTTTCCATGCATCGGTCAATCTTTCCATCCTGAAGTTCCTCGGGTTCGAACAGACATTCAAAAATGCGTTGACTACGTTGCCGATGGGCGGCGGAAAAGGAGGCTCGGATTTCAACTTCCGCGGCCGCTCGAATGCGGAGGTGATGCGTTTCTGCCAGGCATTTATGCTGGAATTATGGCGTAACATCGGCCCCGATACGGACGTACCTGCGGGCGACATCGGCGTAGGGGCGCGCGAAATCGGGTATCTGTACGGCATGTATAAGAAATTAGCGCGCGAAAATACGGGCACGTTCACCGGGAAAGGACTCGATTACGGCGGCTCGCTGGTACGTCCGGAAGCGACGGGGTTCGGCGGTTTGTATTTCGTAAACCAGATGCTCGAAACGCACGGCATGAAGCTGGCGGGCAAAACGGTGGCCATCTCGGGCTTCGGCAACGTGGCCTGGGGCGCAGCGTTGAAGGCTACCGAGCTGGGGGCTAAGGTGGTAACGATTTCGGGCCCGGACGGGTATATCTACGACCCGGCGGGTATCTCGGGCGAAAAAATCGACTATATGCTGGAGCTCCGGGCTTCGGGCGAAGACATTGTGGCTCCGTACGCCGAAAAGTACGATGCCGTGTTCTACCCGGGCAAGCGCCCCTGGGAACAGCCGGTCGACATCGCGCTCCCGTGCGCTACGCAGAACGAGCTGAACGAGGAGGATGCGCGCCGGTTATTCGAAAACCGGGTACAGTGCGTAGCGGAGGTCTCGAACATGGGTTGCACGGCCGAGGCGGTGGATTTCTTCGTGGCCAACCGGGTATTGTTCGCACCGGGCAAGGCGGTGAACGCGGGCGGCGTAGCCACTTCGGGACTGGAAATGACGCAGAACGCCATGCATCTCCAGTGGAGCGCCGAAGAGGTAGACGCGAAGCTGCACCAGATTATGGGCAACATCCATACCCAATGCGTAACACATGGCCGGGAGGGTGATTACATCAATTACGTGAAAGGGGCCAACATCGCGGGCTTCATGAAGGTGGCGCGGGCGATGATGGCGCAAGGGGTGGTATAAGCGCCGTTGCTTTTCCGAAAGAAACCAAGAGAAGAAAGGCGGCCGTTTCTGGCCGCCGCCAACCGATAATCCGGCCCGCACCGGTCGTCACCCGACGCAGGCCGGACTTTCGTCGGACAGCCTCTTTAGATTACCAGGCACCTGCCTCCTGGGGATTATTCAGAGCACGACAGCTAAATACCTGTTCTGCTCTTACCCCGGTTCGCAACAGGCGGGAACGGCGACGTAACCTCGGCCGTAATCTGCCAATTCTGCTCTTAGCTTGGTTTGCAACAGGCCCGGTGCTACTCGCCGGCTTCCTTCAGGTTTACTTTAAAATCGCCTTCCATGCTCATCAGCGGCTCGTTTACGGCCGTGTTCGTTCCGTACCGTTCCATCGTACCCGATTGCACGCTTAACTGACCGTTAGCGGTATCGTGTTCCGCTACGACGGCGCGAATCAACATATACCCGCCGTTATTTTCTTTAATCAGTATTGTCGGGTTGGTTAGGGTAGCCACCCCGTTGTCTATCGCAATCCGGTCGCCCATCTCGAATACGTCGCCGAAATTATTGAAGGCCGACACCTGCAACCCATGCTTCTGCAAAATAGGCTGCCACCATTCCGCCCGTAAATCCATACCTGTTTCTTTTTTGGGTTGCCGGTTAATAACCAGCACTACAGCCAGCAAAACAATTACCGGAATCAGTACGGCCGCTTTGATACAAGTCCGTACCGGTGATTTTTCTTTTGTCATCATCCGAAAGCGTTTTTTAATGAATGAATAATTAAAATAGCTGGAAAGGCAAGAAAGCCGGGAAGACGATACGAATCCCAACATAAACCGTTGGTAATCGGTTATCCCGACACCCCGGGCTATAACCTGCCTGTCGGCCAGATACTCGTGGTTCAGCCGGATTTCCTTTTTGTACAACCACACAACCGGATTAAACCAACAAACTACCTGTAACAACTCGGCCAATAAAATATCGACAGAATGACCTTGACGGATATGGGCCAGTTCATGGAACAGGATTTCGTTCCTTACCGCTCCGCCGTTATAGTCCTTTTCACTCAGAAAAAGGGTTCTTAAAAATGAAAACGGAACGATCTGCTGCTTTACCACGACAACTTCGTATCCTTCCGCCTGTACCCGGTAGCCTTTTTTTCGCCATCCCGCCAACCGTTTCAGGTTCGAAACGTAGCGAAACAGCAAGACAAACGCCACCAGCGCATACGCGCTTCCGAGAACTGTAGGCAACCCGGCCGGCCGTTCGTGCACGGCAAAAACGATTCCCCGTTCGAAAGCCTCCACCGGCGATACGCCGGCAGGCGTAACCACATCCTGCACCGTTCCGGGAACAAAAACGCCTGCAGGAACGCTCACCAACGGTACAAGCATGGAAAACGCCATTCCGCACAATAAAAAGTAACGCTTGGCAACCGGAAAGTTTTCTTTAGCCAGGAATACCTTGTAAAGAAAATATACGGCGCAAAAACTAAGGGTCGATTTCAGGATAAAAGCAATCATTCTTTCTTCTTTTCAATTTGTTTTTCGATGATTTCTTTCAGTTCGTACAGCTCCTTTTCGCTGAGTTTCGTTTCCGTAGTAAAAAAAGAAGCGAATTGTGCAACGGAATTATTGAAAAAATTTCGGATCAACCCGCTTACATGCGCCGAAAAATAATCCGACTTTTTAATCAGCGGGTAGTATTCGCGGCTGTTGCCGTGCTGGTTATATGCCACATACCCTTTCTCGATCATCCGGTTCAACAACGTTACCACCGTGGTGGTGGCCGGCCTGGGTTCGGGATACGAATCGAGAAGGTTCTTCATATACCCTTTTTCCAGTTCCCAAAGATATTTCATAAGCTGCTCTTCCGCATTCGTCA
>DBGBSM010000591.1:0-5178 GCA_048468815.1 Parabacteroides sp. | reverse complement strand
CCACATCTCGTAGGCGGCCTGGATTTGCTGGATGCGAGCTCCCTGCCGCACTTTCTGGTCTTGCGCCTTGGCGGCCTGCTCGGCGCCTACCGCTTGCTGGAGCTTGGCCCATACGTCGGGAGCGCTCAGGAACACCACCGTATCGCCTTCGGTTACGTTGTCGCCTTCGGCAAAGCGGTAAGCTTCGATACGGCCGGGCACCTTTCCGGAAATCCGCACCACCGTGGCCTCGGCCTGCCCCATGATAATCACCTCGCCCGGCTTCAGCAACAGGAAGCCGGCCAGCGCCACCAATCCGATTACTACCAGCAGGATGATAAAGGCCAGCATCATGTTGCTGATGGTAAATTTCTTATTTTCGCTCATTTTTTATCTCTTTTTGTCGTTAGTATCTTGTTCGGGAACCGGGAGCTCGCCCAACGCTTTCTTGAGGTAAACGTCGGTAAGTTTCACTTCTATCTGGGCATCTATCAAATCGGAATGGGCCGATACCCAGGCGGTTTGCGCTTCCATCAGGTTGAGGGCCGGGATTACGCCTTCCTCGAAACCGGCGTTGGCATAGCGCAGGTTCTCTTCGGCGCTTTCCATGTGACTTACGGAGGCGACGAGTTTCTTATTCGCCTCGTTGACTTTGTAGACCGACTGGTTTACCTGAAGTTCGATTTTCTCGCGGGCGTCGAGCCATTCGAGGCGCCTGATATTGGTCTGGGCGCGGGCGGCATTGCGCTTGAAGCTGCCGCCTATCCAGTCGGTAACCGGCACTTTCAACACGAAGCCGAGATTCCACATGCCGGAAAAATCGTTCTTGAATCCGTTGAATGCCTGCGGGTTCGATACTAAGTAGTTGGCCGTGAACGCCAGGTTGGGCAACATGTCCGACAGGGCGATGGTTTCCCGTTTTTCATATATCTTAATGGCGTAGTCGAGGCTTTTCAGGTCGTCGCGGTTAAGAAAGGCTTCGTTTACGTTCACCGAGGTGATGCGTTTCGGACGCACGGGGATGTTTTCTATCGCCTCGTCGGCCAGGTGCATTTCATCGTTAAGAGGCAGGCCGCAAATCTGGGCGAGCAGCATGCGGGTAAGGCTCAATCCGTTGTCTACTTTGGTCCGGGCCATCTCGGCTTCGTTCAGCTTCACTCTTACCGACAGCCCCTCGGCGGTTGTGGCTACTCCTTCTTCGATCATAATCTGTACGTCGCGGTCGGTTTTACGGAGCAGCTCCACATACGCATCGGCCAGTTTCTTTTTGTTGACCAGCGAAATCACTTGCCAGTAGGTTTGGTCGGTAGCGTAAATCACATCTTGCATCTTGGTGTCTTTCATGGTTTCGGCCAGCTCGCGGGCGTACTCGGCTATCCGGTTGTAGGCGATGATTTTACCGCCGGTAAAAACGGGTTGTACCAGGGAGATGTCGCCTACCCATACGTGGTGGATGTCGAGCTCGAAGAAGTCGCGTATCTTGGAAGGTACCAGCTCGCCGGCCGGACCGAATACGCCCCAATCCACCAATTTGATGTTTTTTTGATTATGCAGGTAGGCGCCCATCGCCGACACTTGCGGGAAGTACTTGGAAAAGGCTTCTTTGCGTTCATTGGCCGCGGCTTTGATGCTTTCGGATGACATTTGCAGCTCTTTGTTATGCCTCACAGCCAACTCACGGCATTCTTCCAACGTTAATACTTGCTGCGCATCCAGGTATCGGCCGGTTACGACTAATGCGAAGAGCACTAATACGATGTTTCGTCTCATCTTTCTCACGTTTTTCATTCGAACATCCGTCTGACAGGGAACCTTATAGCCCTCCTTCTTCAACAATCCGGCAGGAATGTTTGTTCACGCTGCGGAAATAAGGGCGCCGGGCAGCGTTGTACCGGACGGAAGGAGTACGGTGCAAAATTACCTTTTTATTGCCTCACGGCCGATTGAATTAATTCAATTTCATACGGCTTCCGGTTTTATTCCAGGGAGTTTCGGGCTGTGGCGCAAGGAGAGTAACCGGAAGAAAGGCGTATCCGGAAAGAGGATGCCGGAAGTTTCGGGCTGCCGGGCACGGCTTTACAGAGCGGCGAACAGTTTTTTCTTCAGCTTGCAGTACCACTCGTTGCTGATGCCCATAAAACGGGCAATGTACTTGTCGGGCACCCGGTTGATAATCCAGAGGTACTCGGTATAGAGGTAACGCAACAATTCTTCGCTGCCGTTAGACTGCCGCACGGCGTAAATGGTGCAGATTTTGGCCAGCATCAGCAGGGTTACTTCCTGGTAAAAGGTGGCGAAAGCGGGATACCGGCGCGAAAGGGTTTCGATATGGGGACGCGGAAAGGCGATGAGCTCGCCGTCTTCGAGCGCCTTGATTTCGAAATCGGAAGGGGAATGGGATATATAGCTTACCGACGACAGGAACGGGTGTAGCGTATCCACAAAAAAGCCTACTACGCTTTCGCTGCCGCGGCCGTTTACATACAGATGGAGAAACAGCCCTTTGTTGATAAAGTAGCCCGACGAACAGATTTCGCCTTGCCTGAACAGGTAATCGCCTTTATTGACGGGGATTACCTGTGCGCCTCCGATCAAGTCGTTCCAAAACGCCTCGTTACCCGACAGGGCGGCGGGCAGGTACCGGTACAATTTATCGAAGGGGGCGGCGGGCTCCATCTTAATTTTCGAGCCGGAAGGATTTCTGGCCGATGAGGTTGCCGTCGGCAAAGATGTCGACCCGGTATTCGCCCGGCGAAAGGAACTCTTCGATTTTCCAGTAGAGGGTAACGGGCAGCTCTTCGCCGGTGTATTCCACTAATTTCTTACACGAGTAGTTGATTTCCTTGTTTTCGTAGGTAAAAACGTCGGCCCGGCTTTTTACCAGCACGTCGTCGTCGGGTTTGCGGATGCGTACGTAAATCGTTTTTTCGCCTACGGGGGCGGTAATATTCTTGGCTATCACGAAGCTGATGACGATTTGCTCCATCCGCTTGATTTTCTTCACGTCTTTACCGCGACCGTTAACGGTGCGCACCTGGATGGCGGTGGCGTCGAGCCGGGAAGCCAGCGTAACGCGCTCGGTGAGCTTTTCTTTTTCCTTGGCCAGTTGGGTGGCGGTGTTCGTAGCTTGCTGATATTGTTTCACCACCTGGGCTTTCTCGGCGCGCAACTGTTTGTTCGCGCGGTCGAGCGAATCGATCTGGATTACGTAATTACGCATGATTTTGCGCAAGGTCTGGATTTCTTTTTTCAACTCGGTAATGCGCCGTACGTTCGAGGATTTCACGGTGCGCAGTTCTTCCTGGAGCCGTTGTACCTTGGCCTGCTCGGTGGAAAGGAGCTGCACGAGCGAGTCATTGCTTACCTGGAACTTATAGCCTTCGTACTGGAGGGAGAGCTCGTTGAGTTCGTCTTCCATCGACTCTTTTTCTACGTCGTACTGCTCTACCAATTGTTGCATTTGTTGTTTCTGGTGCAGGATATAGTAAACGCTTCCGGCCACTACCAGTATCAATACCACCACTGCCGTAATGAGCAGCGACATTTTGTTTATTTCTTTGTTTTCTTTTGTCGTATCCATGGGTTGTTTGTTCATCCGTAAACGAATGTGCAAAAATAACGCTTCTTAACGGGCTATTGAAGCCGCAGGGCGGACATTTATACATTTTTAAGACGGTATTTGCCGGCCTGGTTTTCGACGGAAAAACGACGGAAAAATATTTACGGAAAAATTTCTTTATTCAAGGATAGGTTGTACCTTTGCAACGCTTAAAAAACGGCATTTTTATAAACTGAATAAAACTTATTTCTTATGGCTAAAGTAACAGTGGTGGGCGCCGGTAACGTGGGCGCTACCTGCGCGAACGTACTCGCATTCCACGAAATCGCAGACCAGGTGGTGATGCTCGACGTGAAAGAAGGCGTTTCGGAAGGGAAAGCGATGGACATGATGCAGACGGCTCAGTTGCTCGGTTTCGATACGAACATCGTAGGGTGTACGAACGATTACGCCCGGACGGCGAACTCGGACGTGGTGGTGATTACTTCGGGTATTCCCCGCAAACCGGGCATGACGCGCGAAGAGTTGATCGGCGTGAATGCCGGCATCGTAAAGAGCGTGGCCGGAAATATCCTGCAATACTCGCCGGAGGCTATCATCGTAGTGATTTCAAACCCGATGGACACGATGACGTATCTTTCGTTGAAATCGCTCGGCTTGCCCAAAAACAGGATTTTAGGCATGGGCGGCGCGCTGGATAGCTCGCGTTTCAAGTATTTCTTGTCGCAGGCGCTGGGGTGCAACGCAAACGAAGTGGAAGGTATGGTAATCGGCGGTCACGGGGATACGACGATGATTCCGCTGGCCCGGCTGGCTACGTACAAGGGTATTCCGGTTTCTACGTTGCTGAGTGCCGAAAAGCTGGACGAAGCGGTTAAATCGACGATGGTGGGCGGCGCTACGCTGACGAAGTTGCTGGGCACGTCGGCCTGGTATGCTCCGGGTGCTGCGGGTGCTTTCGTAGTAGAGTCGATTATCCGCGACCAGAAGAAGATGATTCCGTCGTGCGTGGCGTTGGACGGCGAATACGGACAGAGCGATATTTGCATCGGCGTACCGGCTATCATCGGCCGTAACGGGGTGGAAAAAATCGTAGAACTGGAACTCACGGCCGACGAAAAGGCGTTGTTCGAACAGAGTGCCGCCGCCGTACGGAAAACGAATTCGATACTGAAAGAAATCCATGCGCTGTAAGCGGCGAATCGGCTTTCGATAAAGAAAAACTCCCGTATGAACCGGGAGTTTTTTTATTTCGGGGTGTGCTGACCGGGGAAGGTACGTTGCGGCAACGGGTTCTCCGGTTCGCTTTTTCTTTTTTTGCTTCCGGATTCGGTTGCCGACGGCGTCGGCAATATAGACAAGGGCGTCGGCAATATTGCCGAGGGCGTTGGCAAGTCTGCCGAGGGCGCCGGCAAACAAAAACCCCGGTATCCGGGCTATATTTCTACACATAGGGGGATGAAAAATACCGGAAATACCTGGGTTCGTAACCTGGATTTCCGGTATTTACCGCATTCTTAATTCAGTTTTTCGATTTCTTCCGGGGTGAGTCCGGATGTTTTTGCGATGATAGCCGTATCTACTCCACATCGTTTCAGGGCGGCGGCGATTTCGAGTTTCCCTTCCTGCTTTCCTTTCAG
>DBGBSM010000590.1:0-3208 GCA_048468815.1 Parabacteroides sp. | reverse complement strand
GTAATGAGAGGATTGAAAAGTGTAAATCAGGGCTTTTTCGGGTCGCTTTTTACTACCGCATCCAGTTTTACGCAGACGGTAGCCCCCAATTGCTCGAGGAAAAGTACCAGGTAGCTCTTTTTTATTTTCTTGATTTTCCCGGATATGTTCTTGAATGCGCCGCATACGATGTCTACTTCGTCGCCGGGGCAAAGGGGATGCTCGGATGCCTGCTCCAGGAAGGTGCGGATTACTTCGATTTCTTTTTCCCGGATCACGGCCGGTTTTCCGTTATAATATACGATTCGCGCTACTCCGTATACCGTTAACAGGTTGCGCAAGGCATATTCTTTGCATTTTACGAAAATATAGGAGGAGAAAAGAGGCACGTCTACCATTTTTACCCGGTCCGACCATACCCGGGGCGACCGGTGCAGGGGCAACCAGTTGGTAATGCCGAGCTTATCGAGGCGTTCTTTCACTTGCTTTTCCGCACGGGGGGAAGTATATAAAACATACCATATTTCCTTGTCTTCGGGTCGTATCATGTCGCTTGAGTTGATTCCGGGTGCAAAGAAACGATTTTTTCTTGTAAAAAGAAGGGGATGCACTCTTTTATCCGGTTATCAGAGCGGAGCACCCGTGCGTACCCATATCAGTTCCAGGTTCAACCCGTTTTCGTCGATTTGCGCTAAAACGGCTGTTATATAAGGTGCGTATTGGGGTAACCGGTCTGCAGCCAGCTTTCCGATAGTTTCGGCTATGTTTTTAGGTACGGCCCGGGTGAGCACTAACCGGGTATCGGTTAATTCGGCGATTCCGAACGCATTGAACGGAATAGGTAAGATATCGTCGAAACGGAGCGCCAGTTCGGTATCGTCGTAAGCGTAGGCGGCTCGAATCGATTTCTCTCCTTCGGGAGTAGGATAGGTGATGAGCAGGTTCCGGTCTTCTCCGAAATTCAAGCGTAACTGGTTTAAAGGAAGCGAAGGCAACAGGTTTCCCAAGAGTTGGTTCAATGCCTGGTTGTCGGTGGAAAGACCTTCTACCGTCCAGGTACCGGCCAGTTTGTTGGCAGGCTTCGAGTCGTCTTTACACGAGCCGGCGATAGCCAGGCATAGAAAAACAAAGATTACCCTGATGAATTCGCTTCCTTTTGTGTTCATATCGTTTCCGTTTAATTACCGGTTCGTATACATGCGTTCGTAATACTTCAGGTATTCGCCCCCGGTGATTTCGTCTACCCATTCCTGGTTTTCCAGATACCACCGGATTGTTTTTACGATTCCTTTCTCGAAAGGCGTTTCCGGCGTCCAGCCTAATTCGGCCGTTATCTTGGACGGGTCGATGGCGTAGCGCTGGTCGTGTCCGAGGCGGTCTTTTACGTACGTTATGAGGTCTTCGTTAATCCAGTCTACCGATAAAGAACCGTCTTGATCGTATACCTTCTTTTTGAGAACATTTTTGTAGGCAGGATGTTCAGTCATTAACTCGCGAATCGTACGGATAATCAGTTTTACAATCTCGATGTTCTGCTTTTCGTTATGGCCTCCTACGTTGTAAACTTCTCCGGTACGCCCTTTGTGTAAAACCAAATCGATTGCCTTGCAATGGTCTTCTACGTATAACCAGTCGCGTACGTTCGTTCCGTTGCCGTATACGGGCAGTTCTTTTCCTTCGAGGATATTTTTGATAATCAGCGGAATCAATTTTTCCGGAAAATGGTACGGACCGTAGTTGTTGGAGCAGCGGGTGATGTTTACCGGCAGTTTGTATGTTTCGCCGTAGGCTTTTACAAACAGGTCAGCCGAGGTTTTGGAGGCGCTGTACGGCGAACGGGGGTCTAACGGCGTGGTTTCGGTAAAGTAACCGGTTTCGCCCAGGCTTCCGTACACTTCGTCGGTAGATACCTGTAAGAATTTTACGCCTGCCCGGTAAGTGGGGTAACCGTTTGCGTCGGTACCGGTTTGCCAGGCTTTTTTAGCGATGTCGAGCAGGTTTTGCGTACCGAGTATGTTGGTTTGTAAAAATAACTGGGGGTTCTCGATGCTGCGGTCTACATGGCTTTCGGCTGCGAAATTCACTACATAATCGATCGGGAATTCTTTAAAAAGTCCGGTTACGAAGGCTTCGTCTCCTATGTCGCCGCGTTGAAACGAACACCGCTCGTCGGCGAGCTCGTTTTTCAGGGTGCCTAAATTTCCGGCATACGTAAGGGCGTCGAGCACAACGATTTTGCATTCCGGATAAACGGAGAGCATCCGTTTAACGAAATTGGAGCCGATGAATCCGGCTCCGCCGGTGACTAAGTAGGTTTTCATATTATTTCGTGTTAATTGTTAAAATCGATTTCTTTAAGTAACGGTGCTTGTTTATCTTTTTCCGACAAAAGGAGATCGGCGGGAGCCATTTCCCATTCGATGCCGATTGCCGGGTCGTCGAAACGCACGCTGCCTTCGTGTTGCGGCGCATACGTATTGTCTACTTTATACGTAAAAACGGCTTCGTCGCTCAGTACCAGGAATCCGTGGGCGAATCCCCGCGGAATGAAGAATTGGCGTTTATTCTCGCCGGTCAGTTCTACGGCTACGTACCGGCCATAGGTAGGCGAATTTTTCCGGATGTCGACGGCTACGTCGAGTACGCGGCCTTTGATTACCCGTACGAGCTTGGCTTGGGTATAAGGGGGCTTCTGGAAGTGCAGCCCTCTTAATACGCCGCGTGTAGAACACGATTCGTTGTCTTGCACGAACCGGACGGGCCCGATGTGTTGCTCGAATTCTTCTTGTTTGAAGGTTTCCATAAAATATCCCCGGGCGTCGTCGAATACGCGGGGTTCGATAATCCAAACACCGGGAATGGCGGTTTCTTTGTATTCCATAACGGATGTATTATTATAATAACGAGGGTACAAAGTAAACCTTTTTTTATACACGGTGCAAGCATTTTTCCGTATCGGGCAGCGTATGGAAAAAATAAAGATGTGCCTGCGGTGGATACTTCGTTTTCCGGGATACAGGGTGCCCGGGTGAAAGTTGCCTTAAAAAATGCCCCGAATATTTGTGTATTCCGAATTTATTCTTTTTCTTTGCACTCGCAAAACGGAAACAACTTGTTTTCATTGCATCAAGGTTCCTTGGCCGAGTGGCTAGGCGCCGGTCTGCAAAACCGTTTACGGCGGTTCGAATCCGCCAGGAACCTCGAGTAAAGCTCTGGAACTACTGATAAT
>DBGBSM010000589.1:0-1554 GCA_048468815.1 Parabacteroides sp. | reverse complement strand
AAAATAAATAGTCGGGATTTGCAAAACGAAACATAAGCCTTTTTTATTTATGGTATATTTCTCAACACTGTATTTCTTAGCAATATCTCCAGCAACAACAGGCCGAAAACGAGCAACGCCCAATTTTTATATTCTTCCTGCTTTTTACTGTATTCCTGTACGCTGATTTTCGTTTTTTCCATCTGGTCGATTTCGGCATAAATCTGCTTCAGGCTTTTGTTATCGGTGGCCCGGAAGTATTGTCCGCCGGTGGTAGCTGCAATCTCTTTCAAGGTACCTTCGTCGATATCCACTTTGATGTTCTGGTATTTAATGCCGAAAGGCGTCTGGAAAGGATAAGGCGCTTCGCCGTTCGTACCTACGCCGATGGTGTACACGCGTATCCCGAACGATTTGGCAATCTCGGCTGCGGTAACCGGAGCGATTTCGCCGGCATTGTTCGAACCGTCGGTAAGCAGAATGATTACTTTACTTTTCGCCTGGCTGTCTTTAACGCGGCTTACGGCATTCGCCAGGCCCAACCCGATAGCTGTTCCGTCTTCCAGCAAACCGCTGCGAATATCCTGAAACAAGTTCAACAATACCGTATGGTCGGTCGTAAGCGGGCACTGGGTAAAACTTTCGCGGGCGAACAATACCAAACCGATATTATCGTTCGGACGTCCGTTAATAAAGGAAGCGGCCACGTCTTTGGCTGCTTCCAGCCGGTTCGGCTTTAAATCCTGCGCCAACATACTGCTTGAAATATCGACTGCCATCATAATATCGATTCCTTCCGTCGACGAGTTTTGCCAGCTATTGGTCGACTGCGGACGTGCCAGCACGATTATCAGGAGGGCGATAGCCAGTACTCGCAGGATGAAAGGGAGATGCCGGAGATAAACTTTATAGGTCGTCGGCGCTTTGTCGAATGCCTGGGCAGCCGAAATCCGGATGCTGGCCTGCGAATGACGCAATTTCCAGATGTACCATCCGATTACCGGAATAAGCAACAACAACAAATATAAATAGGTAGGATTCGCAAATACCATCTTAATTTTCTGTTTTAACTACAACCATATTCTTATTTTACCGCCGTATTTTCGCCGTCCTCTTTTTCCGGAGCGTCGGCATTTTCTTCGGTAACGACTTCATGTATAACGGGAATGGTTTGATTAACGAATAAATATGCATTTTGCAGGCTCCGTTCGTTTTCGTCGGGCAGCGGATGCCACTTGGCGAATTTTACGAAATCGGAAAGCTCGAGCATTTCCCGCAAGTTCGCATATACCGGCTTGGCTTCCTCTTCGTTCCGCAACATTTCCAGGATTTCGGCCGATGTCATTTCCATCGCATTGATGCCGAACCGCTCTACGATATAATTACGCAACACGTCGGTAAGCTGGGTGTAATATTCTTTATTACGTCCCTGCTGCCAGAGTTTCTGTTGCTTGATTTCGTCGAGTTCCTTGATAGCTTGCTCATGCGGCGGCAACTTGGGCTCTTCTTTCCGGAAAGGAATAAGCGATTTTTTTTGCTTGAGCCGCTGAACAATATATCCGATAATACAAATTA
>DBGBSM010000588.1:0-4808 GCA_048468815.1 Parabacteroides sp. | reverse complement strand
GTGTCATACGCGTCGGCTCGCATCTTTTCCTGGTAAAGAGCCAGTTTGGCTTCCTTTAACTCCTGTCTCAGACGCTTGATTTCTTCTGATTCCTCACTCTGGGGCGCTTTTTCTTTCTTCATGGGTGATTCGTTTTTGTCGATGCCTACAAATTTACGAATCCAATAGTCCAATGTACACTGTTGGGGGATAGAATATTTTTTGCACAAGGCACGTTTACTGATCCTTCCTGCTACATATTCTTTTACTACTGCTATACGGAAATCCTCCGTATATTTGTGATAAACTCGTTTTTCTTTACACATTTTTAGCCTTCTATTGTGTAAACTTTTTTCCGTACAAGTCAGAAACACGCTGGCTCCGTACAACCGGCCAAGCCGACATGCAACCTTTGTATCCGGTACCTCCGAAAAAAAAGCGTCCCGGAACCTGTATCCCGGGACGCTTCGATCAACTCGTAACGAGTATACTGTTTTATCGTTTGCCTTTTTGCTGCTGTTGCTTCCGTATCTGTTCCTGCTGTTTCCGTTGCGCTTCTTCCAGCCGGGCCATAAAACCCGATTTCTTAGCCGGCCGCTTCTTATTGGCTTCCAGCTTGGCCAACAGCTTTTCTTCGTTGATGGTATACCGGAAAATCAGCGTTTGCACAATCGTAATCAAGGTGGAAATAAAGTAATAGTAGCTCAAACCGGAGGCGTTCTGGTTGAAAAATACCAGGAACATCAGCGGCATCATATACATCATCGCCTTCATACCGGGCATCTGTTGCTGCCCCGTATTGGTTTGATCCATGTTGAACTTGGTATAAATAATATTGGTAATCGTCATCAGCAGGCAGAACAGGCTGATATGGTTACCGAAGTAGGGCGTAATAATCGGGATGTACGTATTCCAGCTTACAATCGCATCGTAGGTGGAAAGGTCGTGCGCCCACAGGAAACTTTCGTGCCGCAACTCGATAGCCGACGGGAAAAACATATACATGGCAATCAAAATAGGCATTTGCAGCAACATGGGCAAACAGCCGCTCATCGGACTGGCGCCTGCCCGGCTGTAAAGTTCCATCGTAGCCTTCTGCCGCTCCATCGCCTTGTCGCTACCCGGATATTTCGCATTGATCGCTTCTACCTGCGGACGCAGCACGCGCATTTTGGCCGACGACATATACGATTTGTAGGTCAACGGGAAAAGGAACAACTTCACAATCAAGGTAAGCAAGAAGATAATCAACCCGTAGCTGGAAATAAATTTACCCAGAAAGTCGAACAACGGGATAATAACGTACTGGTTTACCAACCGGAATATGCTCGCACCCAGCGGCACCAGCTTTTCGAGTTGCAATTGCTGGTCGGCCTCTACTCCTTTATTATATCCTTTTAAAAGGGAATATTGATTCGGTCCGAAGAAGAAACGGAACGAGGTGGCCTCTTGCCCCTGCAAATCGAAAGGCGCGGAGGTTACGGCGGTAAACTCTTTCAGGAATTTCCCCTCGGGAATCATTTTCGACTCCAGGTCGGTAGCTGCCAGAAAATTATTCGCAATCAGCACGGTGGAGAAGAATTTATCCTTGTAGGCAATCCACTTCAGCCGGTTCGACAATTGCTCGTTATCGTCTTTCGTTTCGCTCAGGTTCTCCACATCGTCGGCCAGGAACTTATAGTACAGCCCGGTAAGCTGGTTTTCGTACTTACGTCCTTTCTCCTGTTGCGGAATTTTTTGCTTCCATTTGATGTCGAGCGAATTGGTAGTGGGAGCCAATACCCCGTTCAGGCCGGTACCCGCGATATCGAAATCGAGCATGTAACTGCCGGGGCGCAAACCGTATTCGAAATCGATATAGGCTCCGTCGCCCGCATTCAGGCGCATCACGACAGTCTGGTCGTCGCGTTTTACCGGAACGAAATACAAATCGCCGGTGTTGATTACCCGGTTGTTCGCCGTAACGAAGGTAATATCGAAAGCGGAATAGTCGGGCTCGAAAAGAATCAGCGGACTTCCGTCGTACGTTTTGTACTCTTTCAGGCGTGCATACGCCACCCGGCCGCCTTTACTGGAGATTTTCAGCTCCACCAAATCGTTTTGGAGCACTACGAACTCTTCGGTTCCGGCTACCGCCCCCGCAAAAGCGCCGTAGTTATTCTGAAGCTGCGCCACGCGGGCCGAATCCGATTCGTCTTCTTTAAAAAGAGCCGGGGAAGCGGTATTATCGCGGCCGGTTTGTTCCGCAAGTTGCTGCCGCGCTTGCTCTACGCGCGCCAGCGAGTCTTGCAGGCGCCGCGCTTCGAGTTGCTCGGGCGTAGGCTTGTTAAACCAGCTAAAAGCGAATAAAACGACTCCGATAAGCAGAAAACCGATTACTGTGTTTTTATCCATTTATCAATCTCTTTGTTACTTGTTTTATTTTTCAATAGATGCCTTCACAAAGCTCAGGAAGAGGGGATTGGGATTCACCACCGTACTGTTGTACTCCGGGTGGAACTGTACGCCCACATACCATTTCAATGCGGGCACTTCCACTACTTCCACCAGGCTCGTATCCGGATTTTCGCCTACGCATTTCATGCCGCCTTCCTCGAAGCGGTCTTTGTACTCGTTGTTGAACTCGAAACGGTGACGGTGCCGCTCCTGAATCAAGTCGGCATTATACGCTCCGTGCGCTTTCGAGCCTTTCCGCAACAAGCAATCGTAGGCGCCTAACCGCATGGAGCCTCCCATATTGGTAACATTCTTTTGTTCCTCCATGATGTCGATTACCTTATAAGGCGTATTGGGGTCCATTTCCGTGGAATTGGCTTCCTTCAAGCCCAATACGTCGCGCGCATACTCGATTACCATGCACTGCATGCCCAGGCAAATGCCCAACGTAGGGATGTCGTGCTCGCGGGCATATTTCAGCGCCACGAACTTCCCTTCGATACCCCGTTGCCCGAATCCCGGAGCAATCAGGATGCCGTCGAGGGTACTCAATATCTCGTCGGCGTTCGCCGCATTCAGTTTTTCCGAGTGAATGAACTGCAAGTCGAGCTTGCGGTGGTTGTAGGTAGCCGCCTGGAGCAACGACTCGTTAATCGACTTATAGGCATCCGGCAGCTCTACGTATTTGCCTACCAAACCGATACGTACCGACTCGGTAGCGGTATATTTCTTATTCAGGAATTCTTTCCAGGGCTTCAGCATAGGCGTTTCCCCTATTTCGAGGCCTACCTTTTTCAATACCGTTTCGTCCATCTTCTGCCGTTGCAACACGAGGGGAACCTCGTAAATGGTAGGTACGTCCATCGACTGTACCACCGAATCTTCGGCTACGTTACAGAACAAGGCTACCTTGCGCAAGATATTGGTATTCAACTCGTGTTCGGTTCGCAACACCAGGATGTCCGGCTGAATGCCCAGCTCCTGCAATTGTTTTACCGAGTGCTGGGTAGGCTTGGTTTTCAATTCTTTGGCCGCCGCGATATAGGGCACATAGGTAAGATGCACGCATAAGCAGTTCTTACCCAGTTCCCAACGGAGTTGCCGTACGCTTTCGATAAACGGAAGCGACTCGATGTCGCCTACGGTTCCGCCGATCTCGGTAATCACGAAATCGAACTTGTATTTCGAGCCCAGCAGTTTGATATTCCGTTTGATTTCATCGGTAATATGCGGAACCACCTGTACCGTTTTCCCGAGGTAATCGCCGCGCCGCTCCTTGCTGATGACGCTCTGGTAAATCCGGCCGGTCGTAATATTGTTGGCCCGGGTAGTAGGGATATTCAGGAAACGTTCGTAATGTCCTAAATCCAAATCGGCCTCGTGTCCGTCGACAGTAACGTAACATTCGCCGTGCTCGTAAGGGTTCAGTGTGCCGGGGTCGATGTTGATGTAAGGGTCGAACTTCTGGATAGTTACTTTATACCCCCTGGCCTGGAGTAACTTACCCAACGATGCGGATATAATTCCTTTTCCTAACGAGGAAATAACGCCGCCTGTAACGAAGATATACTTTGTATCTGCCACGATAATAATATTTTAAGTATCCAATTAATCTGTCAGCATTTCGAAACGGCAAAGTTAGGTATTTTTATTTATTTCCGTGCAAAAAGGAAAGATAAATACGTGACGGAAAAGCCCCTATTCGGTATGCAGCCGGAAAAAGGCATCCGGAAAAGCGCTGTAGTATTATTCGTTTCTCCAGAATAGAACATGTCATTTATTTTCTTTAAATTTGCGAGCCTATTTGATGTATCATACCTATTTATAAAGTTATAAACACCATGGTAAGGAGAGGAACTATTCTATTCGGGTTGATTTTATTATGCGCATTTACAGGTATTCAATACGTATATTCACAGGAAGCGGAACTTTTTCCGAAAAACGTGCTGACGCAACCGGAAAGCGGCGCCGGCGCGGATACTGCGATACAAAAACCGGTACGGCTCACCCCGGCCGATTTGGAGAAAATAAACGACCTCAAAACCCAGTTCGAAAAGCAGAACGCCACATATGCCGCACCTTACCAGCCCAATACGCAGTTATTGATATTTCTTAAAAAAGACGAGTTGGAGCTGTCGGACGAAGCCTTGTACTGGATTAACAAAGTGCATACCGACTACGACCGGTTCAATTCGCTCACGTTCCAGGATACGGCCATCGTGAATCCGCTTTTCCTGCCGCTTATTTTCAAAGGGGAAATCATCCCCGAAAATACGACTTTCTACGATTTTCCGTGGAGGACGCCGAAAACCGCCTACTCGGATTTATACCGGCCCGATACGACGCTTTTTGCAGATGTGATTAAAGAGGAGCGATTCCGGCAAGAGGTATAT
>DBGBSM010000587.1:0-1925 GCA_048468815.1 Parabacteroides sp. | reverse complement strand
GGATAGAACCGGCCCTTGAAAAAGTCGTTTCGAAGGGAGGCCGCGTGGTGATTCCGGCTACTAAAATCCAGGCGGAAGGAAAAGGGTATTTTGCCGTATTCGCCGACTGCGAAGGGAACAGCATCGGGCTGTATGCCGACGAATAACGGATAAAAGGAGGCTGCCGCCCACCCGTATCCGTATTATCGAATGCAGGCTCTATCCGGATGAATACCGGATAAACAGGCGGTAGTTGGGGCAAACCGTCCTACCTGGTCGGGCCCCCCTCGGCGCCGTTCACTGAACACAAAACGGGCTGTTCCCTAAAAATCGGAACAGCCCGTTCGTTTTTACCGTAAGGCATTTGCATTTCAATCGGTAAACCAGTCGATTTTCTTGGAGAAATACATCACCGATGCCAGGATAACGAACAACCCTAAACTGCCCGCCAGCAACGCGAACGTCTCCAACTGAATCAGGATATAAATATACAAATACAATACACTCAACAACCCGGCCATAACAAACGCCGCCTTCTTCTTCCGGACGATACCGAGCATATAGCCGCTTACCAGCAGGATGGTAAGGGAAGCCGACAACAAATAAGCCGGGTTAAAGCCGATATGCTCGGAAAACGACAACAGCAAACTGTAAAACAAGCACAGCGCCAATCCCACCAGCAGGTATTGCAAGGCGTGGATACGGGTGTTGTACATAATCTCGGTAAAGAAAATAACGGCAAACGTAAGCACGATAATCAAAATGGCGTACTTGGCCGAACGCGTGGATTGCTGGTATTGCTCCACCGGTATTTTGAAGTTCACGCCGAAGCTCGAGTTATTTATTTTCTGCCTACCCGTGGCACTACGGTCGGTCAATACCTGCGGATAGTTGCGGTTCAGGTTCAACACCTGCCATTGCGCCGAAAAACCCTTATCCGTAATATCCCGCTTCTCGGGCAGAAAGTTCCCTACGAAGCTCGGCGTATTCCAATTGGCTGTCAGAGCTACCCGGGTGGTTTTTCCCAGCGGAACGAAATAAATGGACTGTGAGCCTTTCAATTTGATTTTTACCTCGTACGGAATTTTTTTATTCTCCTTTAAAGCCGTCAAATCCGCCACTGCATATACACCCACATCGAAGATTCCTTTATTATCCACACCCGGCTCGAACACATACGCCGAATCGCCCAGTACGATACTGATTTGTTCGCTGAGCCCCCGCATATCCCCTAAGTTAAGGCATACGGTTACTCGGTCGAACGGCGTACGGGTTAAATCGAGCCGGCTCTTTTTCAATTCGTCCGAACTGAAAAAGCCTTTCAACGTGAGTTCCGATTGATACACGTTAACCTCGTAGATGCTTCTTTTCAGAATGTCGGTTTTCAGTTGTCCGTCGATGGTCAGTTCGTCGGGAAGTAAAATAAAGTCGGTGAGATAGGTTCTCTTTTCACCCTTCTCTTCTACCGTAACCGGATATTGGAAATTCAGGTACGGGCCGGTAACCGTTTGTTCCAGGCTCCATTTATCGCACACTTCCCGGATAGCCTCTTCCTGTATCCGGCCCCGTTCGGTAATCAGTTTCCCGATTAGCAACATCGGCAGCAGCAAAACAATAATCAATCCGCCGATAACCAAAGATTTAACAGTTTTAGAATTCCGGCGCGGGCGGATAACCGGCGCCGGTGGCGGAACACATAATTTTTCGTTCGATTCGTCCATAAGATAACAGAGTTAGATAAATTTATTCTATCGATTTCAGAAATTTCTCCAATGCTTCCACATGCGCCTGAAAAGCTTCGCGACCTTGCGGAGTAGCCTGGAAAACGGTTCTCGGCTTACGGCCCACGAAATTTTTGCGGCACACGATATACCCCAGTTCCTCCAAAGCGCGGGTATGGCTCGCCAGGTTACCGTCGGTTAACGAGAGCAGGTCTTTCAGGGCAT
>DBGBSM010000586.1:0-3062 GCA_048468815.1 Parabacteroides sp. | reverse complement strand
TTTATAAAGATAGGGCTTACCGGCTCCTCTCCCAAACGTTGAATCCGGCAAAGACGCGGCGGGCAGCCGGAACCGGCCGAGGGTGAAACAACTGTTTCATGCACAAGAAACTTTTGTTTCATGCAGAAGAAACAGTTGTTTCATGCTGATGAAACTTTTGTTTCAGGCACCGGCAGCTTTGCCTGTCAAACACGCTCTATAAAAATCCATGCTCCGGGCAACAGCCATTTCCTGCATCGGAATATCTTTTTATTTTATCCCGGAGCCATTTCGACGCTTCCCGGAAAACCGCCGATTCAATAGAATAATGTATCTTTGCTCCCGGAAACAACCAATATAAAACATATCTGTATGGAACCTTCGAAAGTATACTTTACCAACCTACGCACGACTCCGAGCAGCAACCTGCTCGACAAAATGGAACGCCTGGTAAGAAAAGCAGGCATCGCCACCATCGGTTTCGACCAACAGTTCGTAGCCGTTAAAATCCATTTCGGCGAACCGGGTAATCTGGCTTATATCCGCCCGAATTATGCCGCCCGGATGAGTAACCTGCTCCGCAGCTTAGGAGGCAAACCGTTCCTCACAGACAGCAATACCCTCTACTCGGGAGGCCGCTCGAACGCCGTAGACCACCTGAAAAGCGCGATGGAAAACGGCTTCAACCCCATCTCCGCACAGTGTAACGTAATCATTGCCGACGGGCTGAAAGGCACCGACTACCGGGAAATCGAAATCGACGGCGAGTATTGCCGGGCACCCAAAATAGGCACCGCTATCGCCGATGCCGACATCATCGTAAGCATGAACCATTTCAAAGGGCACGAACAAACCGGCTTCGGCGGCGCCCTGAAAAACTTAGGCATGGGATGCGCCAGCGTGGGAGGCAAGCTGGAATTGCACTCGGGCGCGCAACCGGTAGTAGCGGAAAAGAATTGCAAGGCCTGTACCATTTGCGTGAAACATTGCGCCCACGACGCCATCCACATCGAAAACAAAATAGCGAAAATCGATTACGCCCGGTGCGTAGGCTGCGGCCAATGCGTGGCCCTGTGCCAGTATAGCGCGGCGGTAATGGGCTCGGAAGATACGTCGGACCGGCTCAACTGCAAAATCGCCGAATACACGAAAGCGGTGTTGCTCGGCAAGCCCCACTTCCACGTGAGTTTTATTATGAACGTATCGCCGGAATGCGACTGCTGGAACCACAACGACGCCGCGATTGTTCCCGACTTAGGTATCGCCGCCTCGTTCGACCCGGTAGCGCTGGATAAGGCGTGTGCGGATATGGTAATTAACGCGCCTTTGCTGGGCGGCAACAAATTGGCCGAAACGCATCCGCACGAGCATATGGAAGGCGAAGACAAGTTTCATTACATGCACCCCGACACGAATTGGCGCGCCGGACTGGAGCATGCCGAAAAAATCGGTATCGGAACGATGAATTACGAGCTGATTACCGTTTAATCTTATTTTTCCATGCGGTAGCAGGGCCGGCGATTTTCCCTGCCGGAACCCGGCACCTTTTTCGTATCCGGAAAATTCTCTTTCCGGCAAGAACGAAAAAGCACACGCCGGTACACGCTGTTCTGCCGTTTTACCCTGTTTTTCTATTAATATACATACCGATGACCCACCAAGATACCATTTGCGCCGTATCCACCGCCCCGGGAACGGGAGGAATCGCTGTAATCCGCGTATCCGGCCCGCAAGCGATAGAAATAAGCGACCGCATCTTTACGCCGGTTACCGCCGGTAAGGATTTGCCGTCGCGAAAAGCGTACACCCTCACTTTCGGCAGCATCCGGAGCGGTGACGAGGCGGTCGACGACGTGCTGGTAGCGCTGTTTCGTGCCCCGCACTCTTTTACCGGAGAAGACACGGTAGAAATCACGTGTCACGGTTCCCTCTATATCCAACAGCAAATCCTGCAACTGCTTATCGCCGGGGGATGCCGGGCCGCCCTTCCGGGCGAATTTACCCAACGGGCTTTTCTGAACGGCAAAATGGACTTGAGCCAGGCGGAAGCCGTAGCCGACCTCATCGCCTCTACCTCGGCCGGGACGCACCGATTGGCTCTCAGCCAGATGCGTGGCGGTTTCAGCAACGAGCTTATGTACCTGCGCAGCCAACTGTTGGATTTTACATCGCTTATCGAGCTGGAGCTCGACTTCAGCGAAGAAGATGTGGAGTTTGCCGACCGGAGTAACTTAACGCAACTGGCTACCGGAATCGAACGCCTGATTCGCCGCCTCACCGAATCGTTCCGGGTAGGGAACGCTATCAAGAAGGGCATCCCGGTGGCTATCGTGGGCGAAACGAACGCCGGCAAGTCGACCCTGCTCAACCAGTTGCTTCACGAGGAGAAAGCGATTGTGTCGGACATCCACGGCACCACCCGCGACGTAATCGAAGACACGGTTACGCTTTCGGGTATCCTGTTCCGTTTCATCGACACGGCCGGTATCCGCGAAACGGCTGACACCATCGAGTCGCTGGGCATCGAGCGTACGTTCCGCAAGCTGGAACAGGCGGCTATCGTACTCTGGGTAATCGACCTGGGTACGCCCGCTCCGGAAATCGAAGCATTGGCCGCCCGGCTGATACCCAAGACAGAAGGGAAAAAAGTAATCCTGGTTTTCAACAAAACCGACAAGCTCACGCCGGCCGAGTTAGCCGGAAAGCAATCGCTGCTTCCGGATATTCCTGCCGACCGGCTCTACCTGTCGGCCAAAAACACGGCAGACGTCGAAAAGCTGCAACAGCTTTTATTACAAGCTGCCAACCTCCCCGAAGTGGGTCGAAACGACGTTATCGTGACCAACATCCGCCACTATGAGGCGCTTACGCAAGCCCACGCCGCCATCTTGCGTGTTATCGACGGCCTGGCCCGGAACCTCTCGGGCGATTTCCTGAGCCAGGACATCCGCGAATGCATGCATTACCTGGGCGAGATTACGGGGCAAATCAGCAACGATGAGATTTTAGGGAATATTTTCGGGAAGTTTTGCATCGGGAAATAGTTTGTATAACGTATTTATAATCAATTATTTGTATATATT
>DBGBSM010000585.1:0-13512 GCA_048468815.1 Parabacteroides sp. | reverse complement strand
ATACGGTTCGATAGGAAAAGAATAGAATTATAATTAAAAGAGAGAGAGTATGAAATCGATTTTTATTCTTTTCTTTGTTCTCGGGATGAGTTTGGTAAGCTGTACCGGCGGGAAGAAGAACACGGAAGTAGTAGGAAATGTAAATTTAGAGAGAGCCCGGGTCTTGCTGGACTCTCTCTACCGGAACTATTCCGTTCCCAATTCTTGTTTGTTGCGGGAAAGCTGCCCGTTTACCGGGGCGACGGACGAAACGTACCTGGAGGCCGGCGGAGCAGCCAACCTTCCCCGGCAATATGCTTACTTATGGCCGTATGCAGGCACGTTTTCGGCGGTAAACGCCTTGCTCGAAAACGGTGGCGACAAAGCTTGCGGTGCGTTACTCCAGCAACGGGTATTGCCAGGGCTGGAAGCCTATTTCGATACGGAACGGTTGCCGGCCGCCTATACCTCGTATGTGATCGGAGCGGCCCCTTCCGACCGCTACTACGACGACAACATCTGGGTGGGCATCAATTTTACGAACAGCTACCTGGCTACGAAAAACGCAGCCTACCTCGATAAAGCGAAAACGGTTTGGACGTTCGTTATCAGCGGTATGGACGATACCCTGGGCGGCGGCATTTACTGGTGCGAGCAGAAGAAACTCTCGAAAAATACCTGTTCGAATGCGCCGGCATCCGTATACGCTTTCAAGTTGTTTCAGGCCACCCGCGACAGCGCTTACTTCTATCAGGGGCGGCAACTATACGACTGGACTAAAAAGAACTTGCAGGATAAAACCGATTACCTGTATTTCGACAGGTTGAACCTCGACGGCCGTATCGGTCCGGCGAAACATGCCTACAACAGCGGACAAATGATGCAATCGGCGGCGTTACAATATAAACTCACCGGCAATCCGGCTTACTTAGCCGATGCACAGGCGATAGCGAAGTCGTGTTACAATTATTTTTTCTCCGATTATATAACGGAAAAAGGAAAACGGCTCCGGCTGTTGAAAAAGGGGGATATCTGGTTTTCGGCTGTCATGCTCAGGGGATTTATCGAGTTGTATCAAGCGGATAAAAACGATCTGTATATAAAGGCGTACGGCGAAACCCTCGATTACGCCTGGACGCATGCGCGCGGCGAGGACGGACTGTTCGAACCCGATTACAGCGGAGAGAGCGCCGAGCAGAAAAAAGGGTTGCTCGCGCAAGCGGCAATGGTAGAAATGTACGCGCGACTGGCAGCATTCGATTATACTCCATATAACTTAAACAAGCAGAGAAAATGAAAAGAAGAAACTGTAGCTTATTCGTGCTGGTAGCCGCTCTGGCAGCCGGAGGAAACATGCAGGCGGCGGATTGGACGCTTCCGAAAGACCATACGGCCGTAGCGGTTGCGGTACCGTTGGAATACGTTTCGAACCGTCCTGCAGCCGGCGACCGGCTTTTTACGTCGCAGGCGGTAGAAAACGAGATTATCCGGGTTAAGAACCTGCTGGCCAATCCGAAGCTGGCCTGGATGTTCGAAAACTGTTTCCCCAACACCCTCGATACCACCGTGCGGTACCGTAAAACCGACGGTAAAGACGATACGGTAGTTTACACCGGCGATATACACGCCATGTGGCTGCGCGATTCGGGCGCCCAGGTATGGCCGTACGTGCAGCTCGCTAACAATGACCCCGAGCTCAAGGCCATGCTTGCCGGCGTAATCCGCCGCCAGTTCAAATGCATCAACATCGACCCGTACGCCAATGCATTTCTCGACCCGCACGACCCGAATCCCGACCACCAGTGGATGAGCGATATGACCGATATGAAACCCGAACTCCACGAGCGCAAGTGGGAAATCGACTCGCTTTGCTATCCGCTCCGGCTGGCCTACCAGTACTGGAAAACCACGGGCGATACGAGCGTGTTCGACGAAGAGTGGCTGCTCGCCATCGGAAACATCGTCAAAACATTCCGGGAACAGCAGCGGAAAGACGGCCCGGGGCCGTACCGGTTCCAGCGCCGTACCGAGCGCCAGTTGGACACGATGAACAACAACGGGCTGGGAAATCCGGTGAATCCGGTGGGGTTGATCGCATCCTGCTTCCGGCCTTCGGACGATGCAACCACGTATCAGTTCCTGGTCCCGTCGAATTTCTTTGCCGTAACCTCGCTCCGGAAAGCAGCCGAGATACTCACGGCGATGAATAACCGGACGGCGCTGGCTAAAGAGTGCAACGAGCTGGCACAGGAAGTAGAAAAAGCCTTGCGGAAATACGCGATTTACAACCATCCGAAGTACGGGCTGATTTACGCTTTCGAGGTAGACGGATTCGGCAACCAATACCTGATGGACGACTCGAACGCCCCGAGCCTGCTTTCGATGGCTTATTTAGGCGATGTGGATATAAACGACCCGATTTACCAGAACACCCGGCGTTTTGTATGGAGCGAGTCGAACCCGTACTTTTTCAAAGGTATGGCGGCCGAAGGCATCGGTGGTCCGCATATCGGCTACGATATGATCTGGCCGATGAGCATTATGATGAAAGCCTTTACCAGCCAGGACGACGAAGAAATCAAATGGTGCATCCGGACGCTGTTGGACACGGATGCCGGGACGGGTTTCATACACGAGTCGTTCCACAAAGACAATCCCGCGAAATTTACCCGCGCCTGGTTCGCCTGGCAGAATACGCTTTTCGGAGAATTGATTCTGAAATTAGTGAACGAAGGAAAAACTGATTTGTTAAATAGCATTTGATAACACGAACGATTAACCGTACTCTTTACGGGCATACCGGATAAAGCCGGCCTGCCATACCGTCCCGTATAAACAGGCGTGTTCCGTATGCCCCCGGGAGTAAAAAATAAACGAATTACCCATGAGAACCAAACTTCTGTTAAGTATTTTATTTTTTTCGACCGTCTCCCTGTCGGCTCAGTGGAAACCCGCAGGCGACAAGATTAAAACGGCCTGGGCCGAAACCCTCGACCCGCAGAACGTCTTGTCCGAATACCCGCGCCCCATATTGGAGCGTCCTGACTGGAAAAACCTGAACGGCTTGTGGGAATATGCCGTTTTACCCGCCGGACAACCGGAGCCGCAACGCTTCGACGGCCAGATTCTCGTGCCTTTTGCAATCGAGTCGAGCCTGTCGGGCGTACAAAAAGAGGTAGGGAAAGAAAATGAATTGTGGTACAAACGCACCTTCACCGTACCGTCGGGCTGGAAAGGCAAAACCATCCTGCTGCATTTCGGAGCGGTCGACTGGAAAGCCGATGTATACCTGAACGATATAAAAATCGGAACGCATACCGGCGGCTATACGCCGTTCAGTTTCGATATTACCCCCTTCCTCGCTTCCGGCAACCAGAAGTTAACGGTGAAAGTGTGGGACCCTACGAGCGATTCGTATATCCCGCGGGGAAAGCAAAGCAAGAAACCGCAATCCATCTGGTACACCCCCGTTTCGGGTATCTGGCAAACCGTGTGGCTCGAACCGGTGAATAAAAAGCATATCGTGCAAGTGGTACCGGTGGCCGATATAGATAAAAAGAGCCTGGCGGTAAAGGTATGTACGCAAAATACGCAGCCAGCCGACATCGTGCAGGTAACGTTGAAAGACGATAACCGAATCGTAGCGAGTGCAAAAGGCGCGGCGGGGCAAACGCTCGACCTTACCCTGGCCGAAATCAAGCTCTGGTCGCCCGATTCGCCCTTCCTGTACGATATGGAAGTAACGCTTCTCGACAAAGGAAAAATAACCGACAAAGTAACCAGCTATGCGGCCATGCGTAAAATAGCCGCCGTGAAAGATAAGAACGGCATCGTACGGATGCAATTGAACAATAAAGATTGTTTCCAGTTCGGCCCGCTCGACCAAGGCTGGTGGCCCGACGGTTTGTATACGGCTCCTACCGACGAAGCGCTCGCATACGACATTAAAAAAACGAAAGAGTGGGGGTTCAATATGATCCGGAAGCACGTAAAGGTAGAGCCGGCCCGCTGGTATACGCATTGCGACCGCTTAGGCATGCTGGTTTGGCAGGATATGCCCAGCGGCGACCATTCGCCTAAATGGATACAATATCGCTATTTCGACGGGAAAGAACAGGAGCGTTCTATCGAATCGGAAGAGAATTTCCGGAAAGAATGGAAAGAAATCATGGATTACCTGATGCCGTATCCTTCGATTGTAGTATGGGTTCCGTTCAACGAAGCATGGGGGCAGTTCAAAACCCGCGAAATCACCGATTGGACGAAGCACCGCGACCCGTCGCGCCTGGTAAACCCGGCCAGCGGCGGCAACCATTATTACCAGACGGGCGATATACTGGATGTGCACCGGTATCCGCGGCCCGAACTGATGATGTACGAGCCTACCCAGGTCAATGTAGTAGGCGAATACGGCGGCATCGGCTTTCCGGTACAAGGGCATTTGTGGCAGCCGGATAAGAATTGGGGCTATGTACAATTCAAGAGCACCGGTGACGTAACCGACCGTTATGTGGAATACGTGGAAGACTTACTGAAGCTGACCGGGAGAGGAATCTCGGGCGCCGTATATACCCAGACCACGGATGTGGAAGGCGAAGTGAACGGCCTGATGACGTACGACCGCAAGGTAATGAAAATTGAAGAAGACCGGGTGCGGAAAGTCAACCGGCAACTGTGTAATTCGTTGTCCGAATAATCGATAATACCATGAAAAACAATCAATTGCTTTTATTGACGGTAGCCGGTGCCGCCCTTTCGGCCCTGTCGGTTACCGCCCAGGCGAAACGGCCGAATATCGTGCTGGTTATCGCCGACGATTGCCGCCGGGGCGACCTGGGATGTTACGGAAGTCCGGATGCCGTTACCCCGAATATCGACCGGCTGGCATCGGAAGGATTGAAATTCACCCGGTTTTTCCAAGCTACCGCTATGAGCTCGCCCACCCGGCATTGCCTGCTTACAGGGCTTTATCCGGTAAAGTCGGGCGCCTATCCCAACCATACGTTTATAAAAGACGGGGTAAAAACGCTTCCGTATTACCTGAAAAATGCCGGTTACCGGGTGGCGTTGCAGGGAAAACGGCACATCGCCCCGCTCGAAGCCTTTCCGTTCGAGTACCTGAGCGGCGATTATAAAAACCTGAATATCCCCGACCTCGAATCTTTTATTGCCGAGGTAACGGAAAAGGATCAACCGTTCTTTTTATACTTGGCCTCGAACGACCCGCATTCGCCGTGGACGCGGGGCGACCGTTCGTTGTTCGATGCCGGTAAGCTGACGCTGCCTCCTACGTTAGTGGATACGAAAGAGCTCCGGGAAAATTATGTGAATTACCTGGCCGAAATCAACCAGTTGGATACCGATGTGGGTAAGGTCGACGCCCTGCTGAAGAAATACCGGCTCGATGAAAACACGATTTTTATCTTTACCAGCGAACAGGGGCACCAGTTTCCCTTCGGTAAATGGACCTGCTACGATGCCGGTTTGCAAACGGGATTTATCGTACGGTGGCAAGGAGTAACCACTCCCGGGGCCATAACCGATGCGTTGTGCGAATACGTCGACGTTACCCCTACCTTGCTCGATATAGCCGGCGCTCCCGACCCGGGCAACTTCGACGGGAAGAGCTTCTTGCCGGTGATAAAAGGGAAAAAGAAGAAATTCAAGGAATACGTGTTCGGCGCGCAAACTACCCGCGGAATCGCGAACGGCTCGCCTTACTACGGGATACGCAGCGTGCGGAACGAGCGGTACAGCTACATTCTGAATCTTACTCCCGAAGCGGCCTTTAAGAATATCATCACCCGCGAAAAAGACCCGGTGTGGGCCTCGTGGGAAAAAAAGGCGCAAACCGATTCGTTCGCCCGGCAACAGGTAAGCCGGTACCAGTACCGTCCGGCCGAAGAATTGTACGACGTGGTAAACGACCCGTACCAATTGCATAACCTGGCCGGCGACAAGCGCTATGCATCCGAAGTGAAGAAGTTGCGCCGCCGCTTGCTGAAATGGATGGAGTTGCAAGGCGACCGGGGTCAGGCTACCGAACTGGAAGCATTGGAACATCAGTGGAATGAAAAAAAAGTAAGTAAAAAGCAACCATGAGTTACTGTAAATATTTTTTCGCAGGAGTAATCCTCGCCGTTTTAGCCGGTTGTACGGCCGGTGGAAAAAAAGGCTCGACGCAGTACGTAAATCCCTTTATCGGTACCGCCACCTTGTGGGACAGCGCCGACCTGGGATACGAACCCACGCGCCGGGCCTGGGGCGCCGAGGCCTATCCCGGCGCTTCGCTTCCCAACTCGATGGTGCAGGTAACCCCTGTAACGATGTGGCGCAGCGGCTCGGGCTACCAGTACGAAGATACGGTGATTTACGCCTTCGCCCACACCAGCAAAGGGCACTGGAACCTGTGCTACGTGCCGATGATGGCGGTAAGCGGCGAAGTGGCCCCTGAAACCTACTATTCGGAATACAGTCACGACAAGGAATCGGCCGCTCCCGGATATTATCAGGTGTATCTCGATAAATATGCGATTAACGCCGAAGTGACTTCCACGTTGCGCTGCGCCTACCATAAATATACGTATCGCGACGGGCGGAATAAAAAGTTATTAGCCGACCTGGCCCGCTCGAACGAGCCGGTACGGGATTGGAAAATAGAAAAAGCCGGCGACAACGTATTTACCGGCTACCAGCAAACGCACTCCCCCTTCTATTTTTATGCCGTGACCAACCATAAAATCAAGGAGGTAAAATCGCTGAAAGAGGGCGATACGGTGGTAAGCCTCGTGGAGTTCCAGGATAACGACCGCGCGGACGACCCGCTCGAAATGAAGGTCGGCTTCTCGTATGTAAGCGTAGAGAACGCCCGGATGAACTTAGAGGCGGAAATGCACGGCAAGGATTTCGACCAGGTACGGCGCGAGGCTACGGCTACGTGGGAGAATCTGTTATCCCGCATCCAGGTATCGGGCGGAACCGAGGAGCAAAAAGAAACGTTTTACTCCACGTTTTACCGCGCGTTCCTGTGGCCTATCCTGCTGAGCGACGTGAACGGCGAATTCGTGGATGAGAAAGGAGACGTGGTAAACAAAGGATTCCGCTATTACAGCAACCCGTCTTTCTGGGACGATTACCGCAATAAGCTCATCCTGCTGGGCATGGTTTCGCCCGATGTGGCGGCCGATGTAATCCGCTCCATTACCGACCGCGGGCAAATCGGCGGCTTTATGCCTACGTTCTTCCACGGCGACCACGCTTCGACTTTCGTTGCCGGCAGTTATTTACGGGGCATAACCGATTTCGACGTGCAGGCCGCTTATAAGCTGCTACTGAACAACGCTTTTACCGAAGGCAGCGGAAAAGGCGCTACCGGCGGCCGGCGTTTCCTGAAGGAATACATCGAACGGGGCTGGATTGCGGAAGAAGACGTGACGAATCCGCACCTGGAAACCAAAGCGAAAGCCGCCGTAACCAAAACGCAGGAATATGCCTACGACGATTACGCCACGGCGCTCCTGGCCCGGGCGCTGGGCGATACGGCGAATTACCGGAAACTGATGGCGCGCACCGGCAACTATAAAAACCTGTTCGACCCGGAAACCCGGTTAATGCGCGGGCGCTTGGCCACCGGCGAATGGATTACGCCCTTCGACCCGAAGCGGCCCTTCTACGAATACATGTACCGCGAAGCGAACGGCTGGCAATCCACCTTTTTCGCTCCGCACGACCCGGAAGGTTTTATCGCCCTCTATCCGGATAAGGAAACCTTCGAAACCAAGCTCGACTCGTTGTTTACCATCCCGTGGGACGGATACGAGGCCTGTAACCTTACTACCTTTATCGGGCAATATTGTCACGGCAACCAGCCCGGGCACAATACGCCGTATTTATATTATTTCGTAGGTAAACAGGAAAAAGCCCAGCGCATTCTGAATAAAATCCTGAACGGGCTGTACCGGATGGGGCCCGAAAAACTGGCGTATTGCGGCATGGACGATGCCGGCGAAATGTCGTCGTGGTATGTGCTCAATGCCATCGGCTTGTACACCTATTCGCCGGCCGACCCCGAATACATTGTTACCGTACCGTTGTTCGATAAAATTGTTTTTACCCTCGAAGGCAACGATTTTACTATTACTAAAACAGGAAACGGCGAAAAAATAACCGGAATTACCTACGGAGGCGAAAAACTGAACGGCTATTTCATCCCGCATCGCCGGTTGAAAGAAGGAAAAGAACTGGTAATTACCACCGATTAAAAATAAAAACAGCATGGATAAAATTTTACACAAAACAGCGGCCATAGGCGCGTTGGCGCTGGCTGCGCTTCCTGTCGCGGCGCAACCCGACAGCCGTCCGAACATAATCCTTATCCTCGCAGACGATTTGGGTTATTCCGACTTAGGCTGTTACGGCAGCGAAATTCAAACCCCCAACCTCGACCGGCTGGCACAGAACGGATTGCGGTTCAACAGCTTTTACAATGCCAGCCGCAGTTGTCCCACCCGGGCGTCGCTGCTCACCGGCTTGTATCCGCACCAGGCGGGCATCGGACGGATGACGTTCGATAACCACTTGCCCGGGTACCGCGGACAGCTTACCGAGAACGGCGTAACCATAGCCGAGGTATTGCGCGAGGCCGGATACCAAACCGGTATGGTAGGGAAATGGCATATCGCCGAAACGCAATTGAAACCCGACCAGCGCGAGTGGCTGGCCCACCGGGTGTCGCACGACGATTTTGCCGATAAAACGTGCTATCCGGTGAATCGCGGATTCGACGATTATTACGGCATCATCTACGGCGTGGCCAATTATTTCGACCCGTTCAGCCTGGTAAACGGCGACCAGCCGGTAACGAACGTGCCGAAAGATTACTATATCACACGGGCTTTGTCCGACAGCGCCGTATCGTATGTAAACCGGTATGCCCGGGCCGACAAGCCTTTTTTCCTGTATTTGTCGTATACCGCTCCGCACTGGCCGCTGCATGCGCTGCCCGAGGATATAAAGAAATACGAGGATACGTATAAAGCGGGCTGGGACGCCATCCGGCAAAAGCGGTACGAACGGATAAAAGAACTGGGTATTTTTCCCGGCTCCGACGATTTCCTTACGCCGCGCCAGAGTACGAAAAAGTGGGAAGATAATCCCACGCAGGAATGGGACGCACGGGCGATGGCGGTGCATGCGGCCATGATCGACCGGATGGACCAGGGGATCGGCGAACTGTTGGCCGCCCTCGAAAAAAACGGGCAGTTGGATAATACGTTGATTTTGTTTATGTCGGACAACGGGTGCAGCAGCGAGGTTTGCCAGAATTACAGCGAAGGCGAGAACGACCGCCCGGATATGACCCGCATCGGCGAAAAAATCGTGTATCCGCGTAACAAAGAAGTGCTGCCCGGCTCGGAACTTACGTATGCTTCGCTCGGCCCTGTCTGGGCGAACGTGGCGAACACTCCGTTCCGTTTCTGGAAAGCCAAGTCGTACGAAGGCGGCATCAATACTCCTTTTATCGCCTACTGGCCGAAAGGCATCCGGAAAGAAAAAGGCCGCATCACCGGCCAGCGGGGGCATATCGTCGATATTATGGCCACGTGCATCGAGTTGGGCAAGGCTGATTACCCGGAACAGTACCGTGGAAACCGGATACAGCCGTTGGAAGGAAAGAGCCTGGTGCCGGTGTTCAAAGGAAAGAAACGGAAAGGGCATGCGTACCTCGGCTTCGAGCATTTTAACGAAAAAGCGCTGATCGGCAACGACGGATGGAAAATCATCCAGCCCGGGAAGAAAGCTGCGTGGGAATTGTACAACCTCAACGACGACCGCTCGGAAATGCACGACGTAGCCGCCGAATATCCCGAAAAGGTACAGAAGATGCAAAAGCAATACGAAGCATGGGCACAACGGTGTTTGGTGGTGCCTTCTCCTAAATAAGCCGGCGTTATGGTAAAGAATATCGGTAAAAAAATAGTGATCGGGATAGGCGTATCGGCTTCCGTATGCTCCCCTGCCGCAGCACAGCAGCCGGGGAGAAAGCCGAACATCGTCCTCATTATGGCCGACCAGCTGCGCGCCGGCTTGTTGCAACGCGAAGGGTATCCGCTCAATACGATGCCGTTCGCCGATAAGCTGGCGAAAGAAGGAACGTGGTTCGACCGGGCGTATACGGCCGCCCCGGCCAGCGGCCCGGCGCGGGTTTCCATGCTCACCGGCCGGTTCCCGAGCGCCACCCACGTAAAGTCGAACCACAACATCCGGGACGCTTTTTATACGAAAGACCTGTTCGACGTGGCGCGCGAGCAAGGTTATACCACCGCCCTGGTGGGGAAAAACCATTCGCATCTCACGCCCGCCCGGGTCGATTTCTGGTGTCCGTACAACCACGGCGGCCAGGAGGGGAAAAATAAAAGCGAAAAAGGACGGGCGTTCGATAAATACCTGGGTACGCTGGATATGTATGCCGGTATGGAAGCGTCGCCTTACGGCGTGGAAGCCCAGCTACCCTACCGGATGGTCGACGATGCGTCCGCCTGGGTCGGCTCGCACGCGGATAGCCCTTTCCTGATGTGGTTTTCCATTTCCGAGCCGCACAATCCGTACCAGGTATGCGAACCGTATTATTCGATGTTCCCGCCCGAATCGCTCCCGCCGTTAGGAAGCTCGGCGGAGGATATGCAAACGAAGGGCGAGGAGTACTTGCTGCTTGCCGAAATGATGGAGCAGGGGCATAAAGGGTACCGGGCGAATTTACAGCGCTTACGCTCCAATTATCACGGCATGCTCCGGCTTATCGACGACCAGTTGGCGCGCCTCGTGGAAGAATTGAAACGGAAAGGGGTGTACGAAAATACGATTTTTATTTTCGTGGCCGACCACGGCGATTACGTAGGTGAGTACGGCTTGATGAAAAAGGGAGCGGGCATGGACGACGCGCTTACCCGCATCCCGATGCAATGGACGGGGCCCGGCATCCGGGCATCGGCCGTTCCCCATCCGGCACATGTAAGCCTGGTGGATATTTTCCCCACGCTTTGCGAAGTGATGGGCGCCGAAATTCCGACAGGCGTGCAGGGACGCAGTCTGTGGCCGTTGCTCCAGGGCCGTGCGTATCCCGAAAAAGAATTCGAAAGCGTGATGGCGCAAGACGGATTCGGCGGCATGTATTACACCCGTGACGATGCAACCGATTACCAGGCGGAAGGCGCCGTAGGGAAAAAGGGGCTGTTTTTCGACGAGCTGAACACCTGGACGCAGAGCGGAACCATGCGGATGCTCCGCAAAGGCGACTGGAAGCTGGTGTACGATATGGACGGCAACGGCCGGCTGTATAACCTGAAAGACGACCCCTCGGAACTGAAAAACCGGTTTGCCGACAAGCGGTATGCCCGGGTAAAGAATGAAATGGTAGAGCGTTTGTTGCGGTGGGAAGTTTCCACGCACGACCCGTTGCCGCTGCCCCGCCAGCGGTACCGTTTCAAACGGAACGAGCATAATTATTTGTTTGAGCGGTAAGGTATGCGACGAGAATTGATTTCAGGCAGAAGAACAAAAGAGTAAAAGAGAAGAAAGTCTGCAAGCCGTTTTCTGTTGAGCCCTAAAAAGCACTGACCTCATCGTATGAACGATAGTTTTACCGTATTGTATAACACTGGCCACCCCGTATGGGACCCAGGGGCCTCAGTGAGGGAGCGTGAAGAAAACGGTACGAAGCGAACGCCCGGAAGGCCACGCTGTTTGAGCTTACGTAGTAAGCGAGTTCGGGGCCTTCAGTGAGCGGAGTGCCGTTTTTAGCGAGCGAGCGTTAGCCCTTGAACTTTTTTTGCTTCGCTTTTTTCTTTCAAGAGAAAAAAATGAAGACCCGCCGTGGTAACGGCCTAAACCGCCCTGTTAAGGGAAAAGTGAGCCTTCGCAAAAAATAAGTTTTCTACCTTCGTTTCTTTCGAAAAGGAAATGAAACCGCCGGTAGACGCCCTCGCGGCGAGCAAAAAGTAAGTTTTATCAGGTACTTCTCCCGGTAAGGACTCACCGACAAGGCGAAACCTTTTCCCGGCAGTACCTTATCCGGTTTCCGGAGCGTCCGGTAACCCGGTGAAGCACCCGGAACGGATAAAACCCGGTTATGCAGCCCGGAAAATCCTTTTCTCCGGCAAGGAAAAAGGATTTTATAAACATTCGATCTGTATTCTGAGGTTGCGAATATATATTCTAAAGCTGCGAATATATATTCTGAGGTTGCGAATTTATATTCGCAGGCTGCGAATACAGTTTTCTTGCCGGTAAAACCCGGTTTTGTCCGGCTCGGAAGCATTTTCGGTATGCCTGGCGCCGGAGTTTGCCGCCGAACAGCCACGCATGCGCAACCCGGCGAAAGCCCGGATGCGAGCGCGTACAGGTAGCAGTTATCCATTTGAAAAACAGAACGAGTATGAAAAAGTATGTAGTAGCGCTTACCCTTCTTTTTTCTTTCTTTTCGTGTATGCAGAAGAAGGAAGGCGCGGTTTCCTTATTAGATAAGTCCGCTTTCGAAACCCAGGTCGACGGAAAGCCGGTATCCCTGTACACCCTCCGTTCGGCGAACGGCCTGATCGTGCAGGTAACGAATTACGGGTTGCGCGTAGTATCCGTGTGGACACCGGATAAAAACGGAGCGTACGCCGACGTGGCGGTGGGCTACGAATCCATCGGCCGATACCTCGACAATCCGGGCGAACGCTTTTTAGGTTCGATTGTGGGCCGGTATGCCAACCGCATCGCGAACGGCCGGTTTACGCTCGACGGCGTGGAGTACCGCCTTCCTGTAAATAACAACGGCCAAACGTTGCACGGCGGATTGAAAGGGCTCGACAGCCGGGTGTGGGAGGTGAACGAGGTAGCGGATACATCCGTTCGCTTTTCGTATGTTTCGCCTGACGGTGAAGAAGGTTTCCCGGGCACGCTCCGCATCGGGGTTACGTATTCGGTTACGCCGGCCAACGAGTTCGTTATCCGCTACGAGGCTACCACCGACAAGTCCACGGTGGTGAACCTGTCGAACCATGCCTTCTTCAACCTGAAAGGGGAGGGCGGCGGTACCATTACCGGCCACCTGCTCGCCATCGATGCCGACAGCTTTACCCCGGTCGACAGCGTGTTGATACCTACGGGCGAAATCGTTCCGGTGGAAGGTACGCCGTTCGATTTCCGCACGCCCACGGCAATAGGCTCCCGTATCGGCCAGGAAAACGACCAACTGAAGAACGGCGGCGGATACGACCTGAACTGGGTGCTGAACAAGCCTGCCGGCGGGGTGGAAAAGGTCGCTTCGTTGTACGAGCCTGTCAGCGGCCGCCTGCTGGAAGTATACACCGACCAGCCGGGCTTGCAATTTTACAGCGGAAACTTTTTCAACGGCAAAGCGAACGGCAAGTACGGCCGCCCCATCGGTTACCGGGAAGCGCTGGCGCTCGAAACACAGCATTTCCCCGACAGTCCGAACCAATCGGGGTTTCCTTCTACCTGCCTGGAGCCAGACGAGGTATATACGCA
>DBGBSM010000584.1:0-2488 GCA_048468815.1 Parabacteroides sp. | reverse complement strand
TGCGGCGCATTTCCTACGTGCAAATCCTTGATATACGCATTCAGCGTGTTGCCGGTAGGCACCCCTTCGTCGCTGATTTCGTCGTAATGAATATCGTTGTCCCACTTCCAGTCGCCGATAGCGAAGTTGCCGCCCAGCAGCAACGTAGCGAACGGCCGGTACGTAGCCTCCAGCTCGATGCCCTTGTGAACGGCGTCGGTACCCGGAACACTATAATATAAGGTGTTGTTGTACGGCCGGTACGAATACGTTTTATCCATCCATTTCGTATAATACCCGTTCAGGCTTATGCCGAAGTTACGCGTATGCAGGCCGTATCCGATTTCCACCGTACCGATTTTCTCCATCTTCAGGTCGTTCGTCTTCACATTGGTTTTGCCGGCGAACACCCCGTCGAAAGTAGGCGCTTTCGTAACATACCCCCCGTTTATAAATACATTGTGCATACCGCCGAATTTATAATTGAACCCCGCTTTTACGGTAGTGGGCACGAAACAAGTCCAGCCGGTAGTTTCCATCGAAACGGGAGCGGTAGCCTGGTTGCCGTATGCACCGTACGTACCCGGGTCTTTCCGCTTGTACATGTGGTTGGTAACCGACAGCGATACGAACGCATTGTACGACGGGCGCGTCAGTTCCAGTTGGGTGAAGCCCCCCGTCCATACGATATGGCTCGTATTATCGTACCCCACCTTATCTCCCTCGCGCAGTTCCGCGAGCGGATCGCGGTAAGCCAGCACCGGAAAGACGTCGCCGGCTTTCGAGGTTGTGTAGTCCTTATAATAAGCCCCTCCCAGCAAATCGGATATTTTCTGGTAGTGGTATCCTTTGTAATACCGCATATCCAAACCGGCCGTAAAGTGAAGCATTTCCGTAAAGTCGTTCTTGTACGAGCTAACCAAACCGTACCATTCGTGCGCATTGGTACCCATCACGAAAATAGCTTTCGAACCGTCGTCGGCCGCCTTGTTGTTTTCCATCACCTTATCGTAGTCGATCAACCCGTCGGGTGTGAGCGCCGTTTCAGTGAACGGCCGCCCGTTCGCATTATCCACCTGCATGATTTTCCGGTCGTTAAAACCCTTTGCGTACGAGTTCAACCCTCCGCCGGTCGATTTCGAGTAATAAACCGACGTGGATAACGACGAGCGGTCGTTAATCGTCCAGAAATGATTCAGCGAAAGCTGAGGCTTGTGGTATTCGTTATAGGCGCTGGCGGTAGGTTGTACTTTCCCGTTCAGGTAGCCGTAGTCGTTGTTGAAGCGGATACCCTCCTTGCTCTTGTCGTAATCTTCCACGAAATGCCGGTTGGCCCGCATGTTATGCCATTGGGGAGCGCCGAATGCGGTAAACGACAGCAAATGCGCTTCGCCCAACCGTTTCGACAAGTTCACGAAATAGCTCCATCCCTCGAAGTTCGTACCCCGTACGTATCCGTCGCCCTTCGTATGCGAGCCGGCCAGGGTCAACGCCCAGCCGTTTTTCATCAGTCCGCTCGATACGTTAAAGCCGATTTTCTGGTATCCGTCGTTCCCGACTCCGTAATATACCGAGCCCCCGGCTTCCGCATCGATCGACTTGGTAATGATATTGACGGTGCCTCCCACCGAAGGGATACCCAACTTCGAAGCCCCCAGGCCGCGTTGTACCTGGATACTCTGGGTTACGTCGGCCAGTCCGGCCCAGTTCGACCAATATACCGCGCCGTTCTCCATGCCGTTTACCGGAATCCCGTTAATGAGCAGCCCGATATTTTCCGAACTGAATCCGCGCAGGCTGATACGGGCGTCGCCCATCCCGCCGCCCTGCCGGGTGGTATACACCGAGGGAACCGATTTCAGTATTTCGGGAAATTCCTGGTTGCTGAGCTTCGTTTCGATGTCGGCGCTCGAAATGGTGGAAACGACGAACGGCTTTTCGCCCTCCTTGTTTACGAACGAAGCCAGCACCTTTATTTCGTTCAGTCCGATAGACGACGGCGAAAGAGCAATCACGCCCAGGTCGTCGTCCGAGGCAAAATCATATTTTTTTTCGATTTCATGATAGCCTATGCTCCGGAATACGAGTACGACGGAGGTATACTTTTCAGGCATTTTCAATTCGAAATAGCCGTCGGCATCCGTGGCATCGCCGTGGGTAGTGCCTTCGACGTGCACGGTAGCCCCGGCGAGCGGTTCGTTATTCAGGGCGTCCGTTATCCTACCGATGATTAATTTCTGGCTCCAACAGGGGATAGAGATAAGCATCAAGCTCAAAGTCAGCAAAAAAGTGTTTAAGGGTTTTCCTGCACTGAATCGTTGCATGGTTTTATTTATTTAATGTGTGATATGTAATTCACTTACAAAGGTAGCTAAATAAATTTAATCCGGATACAAAAAAAGAAAAGAACCATACGATACGGCGTATGATTTTCAACAGATAAGACTTGGAATTCAATATAAGCGGGTTGAAAACTGCCATTTATATCCGGAAGATAAAATCAGGCTAC
>DBGBSM010000583.1:0-5430 GCA_048468815.1 Parabacteroides sp. | reverse complement strand
GCACATGCTCCGCAACCGATGCAAGCCGCAGCGTCCATAGCCATTTCGGCATCGTCTTTCGGAATGGCGATGGCATTGGCATCGGGTACGCCGCCCGTGTTTACCGATACGAAACCGCCGGCCTGGATAATTTTATCGTATGCGCTGCGGTCTACCATCAGGTCGCGGATAACCGGGAAGCCGGCCGAACGCCACGGTTCGATGGTAATGGTATCGCCGTCGTTGAAGCGGCGCATGTACAACTGGCAGGTCGTGGCTCCGGTGGCGGGCCCGTGCGGGTGTCCGTTGATATACAGGGAGCACATGCCGCAGATACCTTCCCGGCAATCGTGGTCGAATGCGATGGGTTCCTTGCCTTCTGCAATCAGTTGTTCGTTCAGGATATCCAGCATTTCCAGGAACGAGGCGCCCTGGTAGATGTCTTTCAGTTGGTAAGTCTCGAACTGTCCTTTTTCTTTCGGACCTTTCTGACGCCAAACCTTCAGTGTGATATTTATATTTTTATCCATGATTCTAATTTTTGCAATGGGGTTGATTACTTCTTATAATTACGCGTCTGCGGAACTACGAATTCATAGTTCAGCATTTCCTTGAGCATAACCGGGTCTTTGTCTTCGCCCTGGTATTCCCAGCAGGATACATAGCCGAATTTGTCGTCGTGCCGTAAGGCTTCGCCTTCTTCGGTCTGGTGCTCGGTACGGAAGTGTCCGCCGCACGATTCGGCCCGGTCGAGGGCGTCGTGCGCCATCAGGGTGCCGATTTCGATAAAGTCGGCCAGGCGGAGCGCTTTTTCCAGCTCGATGTTCTGGTCGTCGCCCTTACCCGGGATGTGTACATTGCTCCAGAATTCTTTCTTCAGCTCTTTCAGCTTTTCGATCGCTTCTTTCAGCCCTGCCGCATCACGCGCCATGCCTACGTATTCCCACATGATGTGTCCCAGTTTCTTGTGAATCGAATCGACCGATTCTTTTCCCCGGATGCTCATCAGCTTGGCGATACGCGCCTGGATGCCTTTTTCGGCTTCGTCGAATTCGGGCAGGTCGGTGCTGAAACGCGGTACCTGAATCTGGTCGGCCAGGTAATTCTGGATGGTATAAGGCAATACGAAATACCCGTCGGCCAGCCCTTGCATCAGGGCCGAAGCGCCCAGCCGGTTCGCACCGTGGTCGGAGAAGTTGGCTTCGCCGATAGCGAACAAGCCCGGAACCGAAGTCATCAGTTCGTAGTCTACCCACAAGCCGCCCATCGAATAGTGAAGAGCCGGATAAATCATCATCGGGGTTTCGTACGGATTTTCGTCGGTGATTTCTTCGTACATGTCGAAGAGGTTTCCGTATTTTTCTTTCACTACGTCTTTACCCAAGCGGTTGATAGCGTCGGAGAAATCGAGGAATACGGCCAATCCCGTATTGTTTACCCCGTAACCGGCGTCGCAACGTTCCTTGGCGGCGCGCGAAGCCACGTCACGCGGAACGAGGTTACCGAATGCCGGGTAACGGCGCTCCAGGTAGTAGTCGCGGTCTTCTTCGGGAATGTCTTTCCCTTTCAGCGTACCGGCCTGCAGTTTCTTGGCATCTTCGAGCTTTTTCGGCACCCAGATACGGCCGTCGTTACGCAACGACTCCGACATCAGCGTCAGTTTCGACTGGAAATCGCCGTGAACCGGGATACAGGTGGGGTGAATCTGCACCATACACGGGTTGGCGAAGTAAGCCCCTTTCTTATAGCACTGCCAAGCGGCCGAGCCGTTCGAGGCCATGGCGTTGGTAGAGAGGAAGAACGTATTTACATAACCGCCCGTAGCGACTACCACGGCATGAGCGGCGAACCGTTCGATTTTACCGGTAATCAGGTTCCGGGTAATGATACCGCGGGCGCGTCCGTCTACCTTTACTACGTCGAGCATTTCGTGGCGGTTGTACATTTTTACCTTGCCTTTGCCGATTTGGCGGCTCAACGCCGAGTAAGCGCCCAGCAACAATTGCTGTCCGGTCTGGCCGCGGGCATAGAACGTACGCGATACCTGCGCTCCGCCGAACGAACGGTTATCCAGCAAGCCTCCGTAATCGCGGGCGAACGGAACGCCTTGCGCCACACACTGGTCGATGATGTTGTTCGAAACTTCGGCCAGGCGGTATACGTTCGCTTCGCGGGCGCGGTAGTCGCCTCCCTTGATCGTGTCGTAGAACAGGCGGTAAACCGAGTCGCCGTCGTTCTGGTAGTTCTTGGCAGCGTTGATACCCCCTTGTGCGGCGATGGAATGCGCACGGCGCGGAGAGTCCTGGATACAGAAATTCAATACGTTGAATCCCATTTCGGCGAGCGATGCGGCAGCCGATGCGCCGGCTAAGCCGGTACCCACTACGATTACGTCGAGGCGGCGTTTGTTCGCCGGATTCACCAGTTTCTGGTGGTCTTTATAATTTTTCCATTTTTCAGCCAACGGGCCTTGAGGAATCTTTGAATCTATTTTAGTCATAATGCTTAATTTTCAAGTTTGGTTTATCTTGCCTTACAGGCTTTTTACGTAGAATACGATCGTAACGAGCGCGAAGCATACGAAGATAAGAGTGGATACCACGTACGAAATCGTTTTCCACCGGTTCATCCATACGCTGTTGTTCCAGCCGATGGTGTGGAAAGCGCTCCATATACCGTGCGTGAGGTGGAACCAGATGGCTACGAACCAGATGAGATACAGTACCACTACGATGATATTGCTGAAATAGTAACGCAGGAAAGCAGCCCCGTCGGTAGGCGAAACCATCATCGAGCCCAACGCTACCTCGTGGTGGCCGGTAAGCTCGGCGAACATCATCTTATACCAGAACTGGCTGACGTGCAAACCCAGGAAAAGCAGGATGATAAGCCCCAGCACGAACATGTTCTGCGAAGCCCATTCCACTTTCTGCGGTTTGGCGTTTACGGCATAGCGGTCGTTACCCCGGGCCTTGCGGTTCTGTAAGGTAAGAATCAGTGCGTAAACGATGTGAATTACTACGCCGGCCGCCAGTACTAAAGTAGCCACTACGGCGTACCAGTTGGCGCCTAAGAATGCACAAATCATGTTGTAGGCTTCTTCGGAAAAGACGGCCGCAACATTCATCGACATGTGAAACAGGAGAAACAAAACAAGGAAGATACCTGATATGCTCATTATCAGTTTTCTTCCCACGGATGAATTAAGTAACCACATAAGACAATAAATTTAAGTTATGTAATCGTTTTTAAAGAATTTCCCTTTCGGTATTAGTATAGCGTCTAAAAAAATATAGCTGCAAAGGTAGCGTAAATGCGCCTATTTAGCAAATGATTAGAGAAAATTTTCGGTAATTCGCGAGGCGCTGTTTTCCTCGCATGCCGACGGCGCCCGGAAGCCGGGTGCGGAAATGGCGGCAGCCCGGAAAGGGATGCTTGTTTTTTGGTCTTTTCCGGGAGATTTTATTTACTTTGCAAAATAAAAACGGAAGCGGATGAAAACATGGGAAATTACCGGTAAAGAAGAGATAGAAGCCGTAATAGCGCGGTGCGGCGTTTGTTTCGTAGGGCTGGCGGATACCGACGGCACGCCTTACGTGATTCCGATGAACTTCGGATACGAAAACGGTTCGGTATACCTGCATTCTTCCCCGAACGGGCGAAGTATCGACATCCTGCAGCGGAATCCCCGCGTGTGTCTTACTTTCGCTACGGGGCACGAGCTGGTTTTCCAGCATCCCGAGGTGGCGTGCAGCTACAGCATGCGCTCGGAAAGCGTACTGGCATGGGGAAAAGTAAATTTCATAGAAGATATGCAACAAAAGCGGGAGGCGCTCGGCATCCTGATGCGGCATTACGCCGACCGGCCGTTTGTGTTTTCCGACCCGGCGGTGAAGAACGTCGAGGTATGGAAAGTTACCGTGGATACGCTCACTTGCAAGGCGTTCGGCCGGTCGCCCCGGGAAAAAGAATAATGCCGCGCCCTTCGTGCGGTTTCAAAATAAAAACGTACTTTTGCACCTGAACACGAATCTGATAAAGAATGGGTTTGCCAACGCATAGCAACATACTCTCCGAAACGGTCGACCGGTTATCCGAAATCGATTCGTATCGCCCCCTGTTTCACCAGTATCGCGACCAGGAAGCGTTGCCTTCGGTAGAGGTGCTGAAAGAAATCGTGGATTTATGCCGTGCCATTCTGTTCCCCGGCTATTACGGAAAAGCCAACATCAGCCGGCAAACCCTCCGCTACCATACCGGGGTGAATATCGAAACCTTGCATGCCTGTCTTACCCGGCAGTTGTATGCAGGTTTGTGTTTTGCGGCCGAAGGATGCGAAACATGCCCCGACGAAGCCGTGCGCCGTCGGGCCGAATCGCTTTCCGAATCGTTTATCGCCACTTTTCCGCGGCTCCGTTCGTTGCTGGCTACCGATGTGGAAGCTACTTTCAACGGCGACCCGGCCGCCCGGAATCCGGGCGAGGTGATTTTTTGCTATCCCGGCCTCCGGGCTATTACCAACTACCGCATCGCCCACGAGTTGTATTTGCTCGACGTACCTTATATTCCCCGGATCATTACCGAACTGGCTCATTCCGAAACCGGAATCGACATTCATCCGGGTGCATCCGTGGGGCATCATTTTTCCATCGACCACGGAACCGGCACGGTAATCGGCGAAACGAGCGTAATCGGGAACCATGTGCGTATTTTCCAGGGCGTGAGCCTGGCGGGCGAAAAACTGCCTCCCGATGAAAACGGCAATACCGTTCGTAACATACCCCGTCATCCGGTGGTAGGCGACCACGTAACGATTTATTCGAACGCCACCCTCATCGGGCGCATCCGCATCGGGGAAGGAGCTACTATTTGCGGGAACGTATGGATTGCCCGCGACGTGCCGGCCGGTGAGGTAATTACACAAACAAAACGAGAATGATTAAATAAAATACTGTAAATCCGGCCGGTATGCGGCGGCAAAAATGAAATGCCGGAGCCGTACCCCGGCTATTGTTTGATTGAATATGAACGAAACGTTTGAAATGGTGGCCAAAACCCTGTACGGGTTGGAAGATATCCTGGCCGGCGAATTAACGGCGCTGGGCGCGCAGCAGGTGGAAACGGGCCGGCGTATGGTGTCGTTTAAAGGCGATAAGGAACTGTTGTATAAAGCGAATTTTCATTGCCGTACCGCCTTGCGCATCCTCAAGCCTATTTATCACTTTAAGGCGAAAAACGCCGACGAGGTATACGAGCAGGTAAAATCGATGGAATGGAACCAATACATGGATGTGAAAACCACGTTCGCCATCGACTCGGTTATTTATTCGGAAGATTTCAACCACACCAAGTTCGTGGCTTACCGCACGAAAGATGCGGTTGCCGACTATTTCCTCGAAAAAGAAGGCAAGCGCCCGTCGGTACGGGTAAACAATCCCGACCTGTACATCA
>DBGBSM010000582.1:0-1603 GCA_048468815.1 Parabacteroides sp. | reverse complement strand
AGGAGAGATGTGTTTGAAGCATACTCTCCCCAATTTGACCGCAAATAAACGAAAAAAAGAGCAAAGAAGGGGATTATTTGTAATTCTTTAACCTTCCTCCGCTACAGGCTCTCCGAACAATGTAGCCGAGGTGGCACGGGTGATTCTGACCCGGACGAATTGTCCGATACGGAAACTTCCTTTATCGAAAATCACGACTTTATTTTGGGGCGTACGGCCGTAAAGCTGTTCGCGCGAACGCTTGGAAAAGCCTTCGATAAGCACGTCGAACACCTTATTTATATCCCGTTCGTTGCTTTCTTCCGACAAGGTATTCTGCAAATCGATCATCCCCTGCAACCGGCGTATTTTCTCGTCTTCGGGCACATCGTCGGGCAAATGAAGGGATGCATACGTGCCGGGACGCTCGGAATATTTGAACATAAAAGCGGAATCGTATCCTACCTCACGCATCAACGACAAGGTTTCTTGGTAATCGGCTTCAGTTTCGGAATGGAAACCGCAAAACAAATCGGTGGATATACCGCAATCGGGTATAAAACGCCGGATGGCGGCAATCCGCTCGAGATACCACTCGCGCGTATACTTCCGGTTCATCAGTTTCAATATACGCGAGCTGCCCGACTGCGCCGGCAAATGAATGTGGTTGCATATATTCGGATACCTGGCTATCGTACGGAGCGTATCGTCGCTCATGTCTTTCGGATGCGAAGTGGTGAAGCGGATGCGCATGCCCGGCGCTTCCTGCGCTACTTTTTCGAGCAAGGAGGGAAAAGTTACCGTTTGTCCGTCTTGTTCGAACGCATACGAATTTACGTTCTGTCCCAATAATGTAACTTCTTTGAAACCTTTGTCGCGCATGTCGCGCAGCTCGTTCAATATGCTCTCCACATCGCGGCTCCGTTCGCGTCCGCGGGTATACGGCACGATGCAATAGGTACAGAAATTATTGCATCCGCGCATAATGGAAATAAAACCGGAAATGCGGTTACCGCCCAGTTTCAGGGGGATTACCTCTTTATAGGTTTCCTGCGTGGAAAGCGTTACGTTAATGGCTTTTTCGCCTTTTTCCACCGCACCTATCAGGTTAGGCAAATCCAGGTACGAATCGGGACCTACTACCAAATCGGCGCGGTGCACGTTTATCAATTCGTCTTTCACCCGCTCGGCCATACAACCCATCACACCGATAATCAGTGACTTTTTTTTCTTTTTGAGCGATTGGAAATATTGCAACCGGCCGTAAATCTTCTGTTCGGCATTGTCGCGCACCGAACACGTATTTACCAGAATGGCGTCCGCTTCCTCGATTTTGTCGGTCATCGCATAACCGTCCATCTCCATAATCGAGGCAACGACCTCGCTATCGGCCACATTCATCTGGCAACCGTAGGTTTCGATGAATAACTTGCGCTCTTTCAAATCGGTTGCAGATTTAAAGTCTGCTTCCTTGTTCATTTCGTTCATGTTTATTTATGTTAAAGATATGATTCCATTAAACTTTTTCAGAAAAAAGGTTCCAAAACATTTGGAAGATATCGGTTAGACCTCTATCTTTGTCTCTTGAAAAAAACGTAAATTTTTTCATAGTTAAGGTTTTGGT
>DBGBSM010000581.1:0-9142 GCA_048468815.1 Parabacteroides sp. | reverse complement strand
ATATGGATATTAGTGGGTTTTTGCGTTACGTATGAGGCCGTAGCGGCGAACGACGGAGAAAGGTTCCGGCTGTCGGCATCGAGCAAAAACAAGGATAATTATCTGGCCGATTCTATTATGAAAAAAGTAGTAGAAAATGCGGCGAGGTACGAGCGTCTTGTATCGGAATATCAGGCGCAGGTATATATCCGGGGATACTCGGAAGTGTTGAAATCCAATCTTCTTTTTCGCTTTGCTCCGTCGATTCTGCCGGTCAACCGGAAGAATAAGCGGGTGGTATACGAATTGGTGAGCGATCTTACCTTTACTTCGCCGAACCACTTCGTGCACAAATTCGAGGCGGTAAACGGCAACGTGATGCCTAATCAGGCGCGGCAAAACGAGATATTGAACTTCCTGAATACCAATATTTATGCGCCTACCGCTTACAATGACGAAATTATTTTGCCTGTAGCCAGGAATTCGTTCAAATTGTACCGGTTTACCCTGGTATCGACACAGGATACGGCCGGATATAAAATTTACAAAATACGGTTCGATCCGCGACAGTGGAGCCAGAAGCTGATGTGCGGGTATTTATATGTGCTCGACGGGTTGTGGTCGGTGGATAAAATCGATGCGAACGGGCGGCTCGACTTCGCCGAGTTCAACGTGGTAATGGATTTCGGACGTAAGTTTAACCAATACTTCCTGTTGCAAACCCTGGACGTGGATTTGCGTTACCGGGTGCTGGGAAATGTAATCGTTACTCGTTATACGTCGCACTTCGACTACACCGACGTGAAGTGGCGCAAGCCGCACGAAAAAATCAAGCATTCGTACGATTTGAGTAATTATTACAGCATTGCCAGCGATACGATTCCGATTGTACGCGATACGGCGTACTGGAACGAAAAGCGGGTCAAGCCTCTTACGCCGGAGGAGAAGGAAACGTATGCGCTGACGCAGGAGCCGCAAATGCGGGAGGATTCGCTGGATTATCTCAAGATAACCGAAAAGCTGACGAGCACGATGAATTTTAATTACAAATCGGCTCGTGTGAAATATTCAGGTATACTGAATCCGTTTAAATTAGGGTACAGCGGTTCCGACGGGATTACGTACAAGCAGCAGCTCCGGCTGAGCAAAACTTTTCCGAACGACCGTACTATCCGCTTCCGGCCGGAAGTGGGGTTCGTTTTCAGGCGCAAGGAGGTTTTTTACAAGGTGTATACCGAATGGCTTTATTCTCCGAGGAGGATGGGGTATTTAACCTTGTTGCTGGCTAACGGGAACCAGGGGTATTCGTCGGAGGTAACCGACCGGATCAAGGAACTGGTGCGCGATTCCGCTTTTTCGTTCGAGAGCCTGGATATTACGTACTATCGTGATTATTATGTGGAGTTGCGCAATACCATCGAGGTGCTTAACGGTTTTACGGTAGGGGTGGGCTTGTCGTATCATTTCCGCAAGCCGGCGCATCCTTTGAAAGACGATCCGCTCGGGGGCGATATTTCGGCCTTGGTAAACCGGGTGTACGGTGATTTTATTCCTATCGTGAACCTGAAATATACGCCGGGACAGTATTACCGGATGGACGGAAACCGGAAGGAGTATGTGTATTCCAAATTCCCTACTTTCGAATTCGAATATGCGCGGGGGATTCCGAATATCCTGGGGAGTAAGGGTAATTACGAACGCCTGGAACTGGATATTCAGCAACAAATACCGCTGGGCTTGTTGCGGAATGTCAGTTACCATGTGGGCGGGGGCTTTTTTACGCGCCAAAAGTCGGTGTATTTCGCGAATTTCGCTTTTTTCGCCCGGCGCAATTTCCCGGATTCGTGGGACGACGGAATAGGAGGGGTTTTTCAGCTTTTGGGGAGAAACTGGTATAATGCCGCGCCTTCGTATGCGCAGGCGCATGTGATGTACGAGAGTCCTTTCGTTTTGTTGCCTTTATTGAGGAAAGACATCGCTACGAAATACGTGTTTTCGGAGCGGATTTATTTGAGCCAGCTTTATATGCCGGTGCTTCCGTCGTATACGGAACTGGGCTACGGCATCGGGGTGAAGTTTGCGTTCGAGTTGTTCCAGTAACGGGGGCGGTTCTTTTGGAAAAGAACTCATGAAGAAAACTTTCTTTCCGGGGAAAGAAACAAAGGCTTTTTAGCGAAGGCTGGCTTTTTCCTTACCAGGTCGGTTTAGGCCGTTACCACGGCGGGTCTTCATTTTTTGGCTTGACCCAAAAAACGAAGCAAAAAAGGTCAAGGGCTACACCTCGTTCGCTAAAAATGGCACTTCGTTCACTGAAGGGTGTGAAACTCGCTACGCTCAAACAACACCCCCTTCCGGGCGTTCACTCCGTACCATTTTCTTAACGCTCTCTCACTGAGGCCCAGGACCCATACGACGAGGCCGGTGTTATTCAATGCTATTTATTGAAACATCTTGTCGATGCCTTGCGTATCGGCCGGCATATCGTCTTGCCGGGTGCGGTCGCCGCACGGGCTGAAGCCGGCAGGCACATCGAACGTTTCCGTATCCGAGTAACCCAGCGTGGGGTCGGCGTATACCTTCTGCATATAAAGCGCGAAGATAGGCAACGCCATGCTCGCCCCCTGGCCTTCCGACATCCGGTCGAAGTGAATCGAACGGTCTTCGCCGCCCACCCAGCAACCCGAAACCAGGCTCGGGGTGAAGCCCATGAACCAACCGTCGGAATTGTTCTGCGTAGTACCCGTTTTACCGCCCATCGGCGCTTTGATTCCGTACCGGTAGCGTACCCGCGAACCCGTTCCGCCGTCCATTACCGCGCGAAGCATATCCAGCATTTTGTAAGTCGCGTCTTCCGTCAGTACCTCGGACATCTGCGGCGTAAAGTTAGCGATGGTGTTGCCGAAGCTATCCTCTATCCGCGTAACGTAAAGCGGTTCCACCCGGATACCCTTGTTTGCGAACGTGGTATAGCCGCTTACCATTTCCCCGACGGAAATATCCGGCGTGCCCAGGCAAACCGATACTACCGGGTCGATAAACCCTTTCAGTCCGAACGAGTGCAATAACCGGACGAACGTATACGGCGAAAGCTGTTTCATCAGGTAAGCCGTAACCCAGTTCGACGAGTTCTGCAACCCCCATTTGATGCTCACCATTTCGCCCACGCGCTTGGCGCCCGAGTTGCGGGGCGTCCATAACACGCCGTTCTCATCGGTAAGCTGTTGCTGTACGTGTTGCATTTCGTCGCACGGGCTGATACCTTCCAACATGGCCAGCGAATACAGGTACGGCTTCATCGTGGAGCCGATTTGCCGGCGCCCGCCGTTTACCATATCGTACTGGAAATGGTTAAAGTCGATTCCGCCTACATACGCCTTTACATGCCCCGTATTCGGGTCCATCGACATAAAGGCGCTCCTTAAAAAGCTCTTGTGGTACCGTATCGAGTCCCAGGGCGTCATCACCGTGTCCTTGGGCCCTTCCCAGGTAAACACCCGCATATCGGCCGGCTCCTTGAAAATCTTCCGGATTTCCGTTTCGCTCTTTCCTTCGGCTTTCAATGCCCGGTACCGGTCGGTTTGGTGCATGGCGCGGATAATAATCGTGTCGGCCTGCCCGGTCGAAATATCCCGTGAGAACGGCGCGTAGCTACGCCCTTCTTTCTCTTTAAAGAAGGTGGGTTGCAAAGTGCCGCCCACATGCTCCGTTACCGCGTCTTCGGCATACTTCTGCATGCGCGAGTCGATGGTGGTGTAGATTTTCAGCCCGTCGGTATATAAATTGTAATAGCTGCCGTCGGCTTTCTTGTTCTTGTTACACCAGCCGTACAGCGGGTTCGTTTCCCAGGCAACCGAGTCTTCCTCGTACTTCTGCATCTGCCATTCGCGGTATTTCGATTTGTCGGGCTTCTTGGCCGTCATCGTCATCCGGAGGTATTCGCGGAAATACGGCGCCAGTCCTTCCTTATGGTCTACCTTGTTGAACTTCACCGTGAGCGGGAGCGCCGACAACGAGTCGCACTCCTGTTTCGTGATGTAGCCCGCCTTGTACATCTGCTGCAACACCACGTTGCGTCGCCCGCGGGTACGCTCGTTGTGACGTACGGGGTTGTAATACGACGGGTTTTTACACATGCCTACCAGTGTGGCCGCTTCTTCGGGTTTCAGGTTCTTGGGCGTAGTGCCGAAGTAAACCCGGGCGGCCGACTGGATGCCTACCGCATTGTACAGGAAATCGAACTTGTTGAGGTACAGGTTGATAATTTCTTCTTTGGTATAAGCCCTTTCGAGTTGCACGGCGATAACCCATTCGATGGGTTTCTGGAAGAGCCGCTCCATGAGGTTATCGGCGCTCGGCGAAAAAAGCTGTTTGGCCAACTGCTGCGTAATGGTACTGCCGCCGCCGCCGCTTTTTTGCATCAGCAAGCCCCGCTTCACGATAGCGCGGAACAGGCCTTGCGCGTCGATACCCGAATGGTCGGCGAAGCGCACGTCTTCGGTAGCGATGAGCGCTTTTACCAGATCGGGCGAGAGGTCTTTATAATTAACGTATATCCGGTTTTCCTTGCTTTGCGAGTAGCTTCCCAGCATCTTGCCGTCGGCCGATATGATTTGCGAGGCGTATTTGTCGATGGGGTTTTCCAATTGCTCCACCGGGGGCATATAGCCTACCGAACCGTTGGCAATCAGCGTGAAAATAACGAATATTCCCCCGACGACGGCTATATACAACGCCCAGAAAGCACCGATGATGCATTTGCGTACTTTCGTTTTTTTCTCCATTTGTTTTAACTTCATTTTGAAACGGCAAAGGTAGGAATTTCTCTTTATAATATACGTTAAACTGAAAAACTCAAACAAAAAAGATAGTAAATGCGGGAGGTATTTGATTTTTTCCATACATTTGCTTCAAAGAAAGCGAAGCCAGGCTGCACCTCGGCATAACCCAAGCGAGCTTTGTTTCTGCTCTCGGTTTGCGCTGCCATTGCTTCAAAGAAAGCGAAGTTAGGCTGCACCTCGGCATAACCCGTTCGTCCGGCCTATGCCTGCGGCAGCTGTCTTTCGGAAACAGAAGCAGGGGAGCTGCCCTTATTCCGGGCTTCGGTTCGTACGTTCTTTCTGATTCGGGAATAGAAAAGCCGGGGCGCCCGGCGCCATAACCGGCCATCGTTTGTTCTCGTATCCGGTTCGCACTTATAAGACTGTAAGATACATCATGAAAAGTAAAAGCTTAGTTTCGATCGACCAGTATACGAAAGACGACATCTTGCGTATACTGGGAAACGCTGAAAAATTCGAAGAGAATCCTAACCGCAACCTCCTGGAAGGCAAAGTAGCCGCCACCCTCTTTTTCGAGCCTTCCACCCGTACCCGGTTGAGTTTCGAAACCGCCGTGAACCGGTTGGGCGGCAGGGTAGTGGGTTTCCAGGACGCTTCCACCACCAGCTCTTCGAAGGGCGAAACGCTGAAAGACACCATCCTGATGGTGAGCAACTATGTAGACCTCATCATTATGCGGCATCACCTGGAAGGAGCCGCCCAGTACGCGTCCGAAGTAACCGGCGTGCCGGTAATCAATGCGGGCGACGGCGCCCACCAGCATCCTTCGCAAACGATGCTCGACCTGTACTCCATTTACAAAACGCAGGGCACCCTCGAGAACCTGAATATTACGATGGTAGGCGATTTGAAATACGGCCGCACCGTGCACTCGCTCATCAACGGGCTGTCGCATTTCCACCCCACGTTTCATTTCGTAGCGCCCGAGGAGCTGCGTATGCCGGAAGTGTACAAACTGTTTTGCGACAAGCACGGGATACGCTATTACGAGCACACCGACTTTTCGGAAGAGGTAATCAACCAGTCGGACATCCTGTATATGACCCGCGTGCAACGCGAGCGGTTTACCGACCTGGTAGAGTACGAGAAAGTGAAAAACGTATACATCCTGCGCAACAAGATGCTCGAAAACAGCAAGGAGAATCTCCGCGTACTGCATCCGCTGCCCCGCGTGAACGAAATTGCGTACGATGTAGACGAGAATCCGAAAGCCTACTACATCCAGCAGGCGCGCAACGGCTTATACGCCCGGCAGGCCATTATCTGCGACGTGTTGGGTATTCCGGTACGATAGATTTGAAACAAGAATAACATCACTATGTCAGAAAAGAAAAGAGAATTGCAGGTAGCCGCGCTGGAGAACGGCACCGCCATCGACCATATCCCCCCCGGACAACTGTTCAAGGTTGCCTCGATGCTCGGGCTCAACGAAACGCCCAACACCATAACCATCGGTAACAACCTGCACAGCAAGAAGATGGGGCGGAAGGGGCTGATTAAGATAGCCGACAAGTTTTTCGAGGAAGACGAAATCAACCGCATCTCGCTGATTGCCCCGAACGTGGTGCTGAATATTATCCGCGATTACGAGGTGGTAGAGAAAAAAACGGTTACCCTGCCCGACGAGCTGGTGGGCATCGTAAAGTGCAACAACCCGAAATGCATTACCAACAACGAACCCATGCTTACCCGGTTCGAAGTAATCGACAAGGAAAAAGGTACGGTTTGCTGCCGGTACTGCGAGCGGAAAATCAACAAGGAAGACATCAAGCTGCTGTAATCCGCGCAGCCGTGTACGCCGGCACGGAGGTGCAGGAGACGCCGCATGCCGGCCTCTCCGCTTCTCCGTGCTTTTGTTTTTTTAACCCTATAAGCCTATGAAACAGAACTGGAAACCCGGAACGATGATTTATCCGCTGCCCGCCGTACTGGTAAGTTGCGGCAGCACGCCCGCCGAGTATAACCTCCTTACCGTAGCCTGGGTAGGTACGGTTTGCACCAATCCCCCGATGTGTTATATCTCCGTGCGTCCCGAGCGCCACTCGTACCCCATCCTGAAAAAAAACATGGAGTTCGTGATAAACCTTACCACCGCCGAAATGGCCTATGCCACCGATTGGTGCGGCGTAAATTCGGGTCGCGAGCATAACAAGTTCGAAGCCATGCATCTCACCCCCGGCAAAGCTGCGGTAGTGAAAGCGCCCGTGGTAGAAGAGTCGCCGCTGTGCATCGAGTGCCGCGTAAGGGAAGTGTTAGGGCTGGGCAGCCACGACATGTTTATCGCCGACGTAGTGAACGTGCAGGCCGACGAGCGGTATATCGACCCCGCAACCGACGCATTCGACTTGCAACGCGCCGGGCTGCTGGCCTACTCGCACGGCAAGTATTACGAGCTGGGAGCATTCGTAGGAAAGTTCGGCTGGTCGGTTAAAAAGAAAAAACAAGCATGAGAAAATACGTATGGCTATCGGTGCTGCTGCTTTCGGCCGGGCTGTTGCAAGCCCAGACCTTTAAGGAATACGAGTCGAAGCGGTTCAACTGGGGAGCGAAGGTAGGGTTCAACTCGGCCTTCCCCATATTCGACCGGTTCGAAGTGGAAGGCAAGGAAGTAGAGAATATCAATACCGAGTATAAAGTAGGGTTGCTGGCCGCCCTGTTTTGCCGGGTCAACATCGAGCGCTTTTTCCTGCAACCGAGCCTGGAATGGACGCATGCGCGGAGCGACGTGTACTTCAGCTATCCCCTTCCCGACGATGTTCCGTTAAGCGGCAACAGCGCCGAAGAGATACAGCCTTCGCAGCGCAGACGCCTGAAAGCGGAGTCGGTAGGAGTGCCCGTGCTGGTAGGCTACAACCTGATTAAAGAAGGCCCGTACGGGTTGAGCCTGATGGCTGGTCCGAAGATAAAATACAACTATAAAAATGCGTACATCGCTTACCTCGACGGCCAGGAGGTGGAGTTTACCAACCGTTCCACCCCCTGGAACGTAGGCATCGTTACCGGGGTGGGAGTGAGCATCTGGCGGCTGTTTTTCGATTTCACCTACGAGTTCGGCATCAACAGCGTGGAGTCCGATTTTTACGAAAGGCATTCTTCTCCGCCCGTTTCGGCCGACGTAACCATCCACAAGCGCACCAATATGATGAGTTTTTCGCTGGGGATTCTTTTTTAACCCTCTCCGGGTCGTCCGGCCCCGTACGATAAGTCCGTCCGGAGCCGTGAGCGCGCGTTCCCAGCGCAAGCATTTTCCGGTATGCCGGTTCCGGTTGCCGTTTGCATCCCGCTGTTTTTCGTACCGGAAAGAACTGTGTTTTGGCACAAAAGTTCCGGTTCCCGCCCGGAAACACCGGCCGCCTCCGCATGGCGAAGCCGCCGGGTTACCCCGAAATACGGAAATGCCGGTTAACGAAACCGGTTTTGCGTGCGGATTCGCCCCGGCCGCCCTTTTCCGGATTCGGGCATCGCGAAGCTTTTCGATGCGCTATCGCCTTTCGGGGTAAGTTCGCGAAGAACGGCGACTATCTGCCTGGATACTCTCTTATTAGCTCGGGTAAATTTTCTGTCTGTTTACTGCAATGCTACTGCACTCGTTTTGCAGTGTCACTGCATTGCTTATGCAGCGGGAGTGTCATAATTATTGCAGTGTCACTGCATAGTTATTGCAGTGGTGCTGCATGCTGCGTGCAGTCGCACTGCATACTATGGTGTCGGGTTTTGCAGTAGAATCGTTCTTACCCGGGTATCACGTATTCGTAGCCGTCGAACTGCGGGATAACGCCGGAGAGAAGCGTTGCGGTAGCTTGTGTTGTTCGCGGGGCTGAGCCGGCCGGTTGCTTTTACGGCTCCCGGCCTTCCGTAAGCAACCGGGGCGCTCTGGCTTCCACCTGCTTATCTTTCATCCGGACGAAAAGGAAGAGAAGTCGGACGAAGCACGGCGCCGTGGCTCCGGGCTGCTTATCTTTCCGCCTCTATCGTATACGTAAAGCTATCCGCCCGGTAATACCCTATATTGTATTCCACCGGCAGCCCGTTTACATCGTACACAAACCGTTTCCGTATCAATATCGGGTCGCTGGGTTTGATTTCCAGTTTTTCCGCCAGCGTTTCGCCGGCCAGGCGCGCGGTTATTTCTTCCTTGCTCGTTTTTACCACGATATTGAATTTGCTTTCCAGCAATCCGTAAAGCGGCTGGCTGAAATCCTCGTCGCCCGTCAGGGGGATGGCCGGGTTAAAATAGGAGATAAACGAAACGAAAGGGTAATCTTTATTGCCCCGCACCCTTTCCAGTACCACGCAGCGGGTGTTTTTCCCGGGCGGGATATTAA
>DBGBSM010000580.1:0-2361 GCA_048468815.1 Parabacteroides sp. | reverse complement strand
ACGTATATAACATCGGCGACGAGGTATTGGTGATGGTGGCCACCGACCGCATCTCGGCGTTCGACGTAATCCTGCCCGAAGGCATTCCGTACAAAGGCCAGGTATTGAACCAGATCGCCGCCAAGTTCCTCGACGCTACTTCCGACATCGTGCCGAACTGGAAACTCGCCACGCCCGACCCGATGGTTACGGTAGGGTTGATGTGCGAAGGCTTCCGCGTGGAAATGATTATCCGCGGATACCTTACCGGGAGCGCCTGGCGCGAATACGAGGCCGGATGCCGTTCGCTTTGCGGCGTAGCTTTACCCGACGGCATGAAGGAAAACCAGAAATTCCCGACTCCTATCATTACGCCTACCACGAAAGCGGATGCCGGTCACGACGAAAATATCTCGAAAGAAGAGATTATCGCCCAAGGCATCGTAAGCAAGGAAGATTACGAGCTGATGGAAAAATATACGTACGCTTTATTCCAGCGCGGTACGGAAATGGCTGCCGAGAAGGGGCTTATCCTGGTAGATACCAAGTATGAATTCGGAAAGAAAGACGGCAAGGTTTACCTGATCGACGAAATCCATACGCCCGATTCGTCGCGTTATTTCTACGCCGACGGGTATGAAGAAAAGTTCGCCAAGGGCGAGCCGCAGAAACAGTTGTCGAAAGAGTTCGTACGCCAGTGGCTTATCGAACACGACTTTATGGGCAAGGAAGGCCAGCAGGTTCCGGAAATGACCGAAGCCTACGTAAACAGCGTATCCGACCGTTATATCGAGCTATACGAGCACATCGTAGGCGAGAAGTTCGTAAAGGCCGACGGCGAAGACCTGGCTGCCCGCATCGAAAAGAACGTAACCGAGTATCTTCGTAATAAATAAGGTATGAGGTATCGATCGGAAAAGGTGCTCCCGTACAACGGCGAAGAGAAGAAAGGCAAGCAGGTACGCCGGATGTTCGATTCGATTGCCGGCAGCTACGATTTGCTGAACCATACGCTGTCGATGGGATTCGACATGGGATGGCGCCGGAAGGGAGTGTCTTTTCTGAAACCTTTCCGTCCGGAAACCATATTGGATATAGCCACCGGTACCGGCGACCTCGCCATCCTGATGTACCGGTTGCTCCGTCCGGCTAAAATCGTAGGAGCCGATATTTCCGACGGAATGATGGACGTAGGACGGAAAAAGGTGGAAGAAGCCGGTTTATCGAACGTTATTTCGTTCGACCGGCAGGATTGCACGGCCCTTACCTATCCCGACGCTTCGTTCGATGCGGTGACCGCAGCCTTCGGCGTGCGGAATTTCGAGGAAATGGAAAAAGGAATCGGCGAAATGTACCGGGTGCTGAAACCCGGAGGGCACGTGATGATTCTGGAGCTTTCCACGCCCGTTTACTTCCCCGTGAAGCAGCTTTACCGGCTGTATTCGAAAACGGTGATTCCGTTTATCGGCCAATGCTTTTCCAAACAAAAAGAGGCTTACACGTATCTGCCCGAATCGGTCAGGGTGGTTCCGCAGGGAAAAGAAATGACCGCTTTGCTCGGCCGCTGCGGTTTTCAGGAAGCCCGTTTCAGAACGTTTACGTTCGGCATTTGCTCATTGTATACAGGAACTAAGTAATAATCGTTTACCATCATGCAAAAGTACGGTTTAATAGGCTATCCGTTAGGCCATTCTTTTTCCCGGGATTATTTCAACCGGAAGTTCGAGTCGGAAAATATCGAGGCGGAATACGTGAATTTTCCGATTCCCGATATAAAAGAATTCAAAACGGTTTTAAAAGACAACCCGGCGCTGTGCGGTCTGAACGTAACCCTGCCTTATAAAACGCAGGTGATGCAGTACCTCGACGAAATCGATAACGACGCCAGGCAAATAGGCGCCGTGAACGTAGTTAAATTTACCCGCGGGCATTTCGGCAAACTGAAATTGAAAGGTTACAATACAGACGTGATCGGGTTTAAAAAGTCGATCGAGCCGTTGCTGACCGACCAGCATAAAAAGGCGCTGGTATTAGGTACCGGCGGGGCGTCGAAAGCCGTGTTCCACGGATTGAAGCAGTTAGGCATCGAAGCGGTTTTCGTTTCGCGCCGGCCGGCGGCAGGCATACTTACCTATGCCGATTTAACGCCCGCAGTGCTCGACGAATACCGCGTCATCGTAAATACCACCCCGGTGGGTATGTTTCCCCGCATAGACGAATGCCCCGACATCCCGTACGAGCTGCTTACGCCTTCGCACCTGTTGTACGATTTGCTTTATAACCCCGACGAAACGCTTTTTATGAAAAAAGGAAAAGAAAAGGGCGCTACCGTGAAAAACGGATTGGAAATGTTGCTGCTCCAGGCTTTCGCGGGATGGGAAA
>DBGBSM010000579.1:0-2573 GCA_048468815.1 Parabacteroides sp. | reverse complement strand
TTGCCGAAAGTATCAGTCCCCGCCTGGCACAAGAGGTGCTGGCAGCCAGTGTAAACGGCCAGATTCGGGATTTGTCGCGCCCTATCGAGGAAGATGCGGCGGTTAAGCTGTTCAAGTGGGACGACGAAGAAGGCAAGCATGCTTTCTGGCATTCGAGCGCCCATTTGATGGCGGAAGCCTTGCAGGAGCTTTATCCGGGAATCAAGTTCGGTATAGGCCCGGCTATCGAGAACGGATTTTATTACGATGTAGACCCGGGCGAAACGCCGATTAAAGACAGCGACTTTGCGGCCATCGAGGCGAAAATGCTGGAATTGGTAGCCCGGAAAGAAGAAATCAAACGGCAGGATATTACGAAGGCCGATGCCATGCAGCTGTTCGGCGACCGGGGCGAGATGTATAAAACCGAGTTGATTTCGGAACTCGAAGACGGTACCATTTCCACTTATACGCAAGGAAGCTTCACCGACTTGTGCCGCGGCCCGCACTTGCCGAACACGTCGTATATCAAGGCGGTAAAAATTATGAGCGTGGCAGGCGCTTACTGGCGAGGCGACGAAAAACGTCCGCAGCTTACCCGCCTGTACGGAATCACGTTTCCGAAAAAGAAAATGCTCGACGAATACCTCGTGCTGATGGAAGAGGCGAAAAAACGCGACCACCGGAAAGTGGGCAAGGAGTTGGAGCTCTTTACCTTCTCGTCGGTCGTGGGAGCCGGGTTGCCGTTATGGTTGCCGCGGGGTACCCAGTTACGCCTGCAGTTGGAAGATTTCCTGAAGCGCATACAGAAACGGTACGGTTACCAGCAGGTAATGACGCCCCACATCGGAGGCAAGGAGTTGTATGTAACTTCCGGCCATTACGCCAAATACGGGAAGGATTCGTTCCAGCCCATCCATACGCCGCAGGAGGGCGAAGAGTTCCTGCTCAAACCGATGAACTGTCCGCATCACTGCGAAATATACAAAACATTCCCCCGTTCGTATAAAGACCTGCCGTTGCGGTTTGCCGAGTTCGGAACCGTGTACCGCTATGAACAAAGCGGGGAGTTGCACGGTTTAACAAGGGTGCGCGGCTTTACGCAAGACGATGCCCACTTGTTCTGCCGTCCGGACCAGTTGAAAGACGAGTTCCTGAAAGTGATGGATATTATCTTTATCATCTTCAAGGCGCTCGATTTCGAAAACTTCGAAGCTCAGATTTCCCTGCGCGATCCGGATAACAAGGAAAAGTACATCGGCTCCGACGAGAACTGGGAAAAGGCCGAACGGGCCATCGTGGAAGCCTGCCAGGAAAAGGGATTGAAAGCGAAAGTAGAATTAGGCGAAGCCGCTTTCTACGGGCCGAAGCTCGACTTTATGGTAAAAGACGCCATCGGCCGTCGCTGGCAGTTGGGAACCATCCAGGTGGATTACAACCTGCCCGAACGTTTCAAGCTCGAATATACCGGCGAAGATAACCAAAAGCACCGGCCGGTGATGATACACCGGGCGCCGTTCGGTTCGATGGAGCGTTTCGTTGCGGTATTGATCGAGCATACGGGCGGAAAATTCCCGTTATGGCTTACGCCCGACCAGGCTGTGATTCTGCCCATCAGCGAAAAGTTCAACGACTATGCACACCGCATCGCCGAGGAGCTTACCCAGCAGGATATACGCGTACTGGTTGACGACCGGAACGAAAAAATCGGGCGCAAAATACGTGACAACGAATTGAAACGTATTCCTTACATGCTGATTGTCGGCGAGAAAGAAGCGGAAAATAACGAAGTTTCCGTAAGAAAACAGGGTGAAGGTGATAAAGGTTCCATGAAAATTGCTACCTTTGCCTCGCTTTTGAAAGAAGAAGTAGAAAGAATGATGAATCAGTGGCAAAAATAAATACATTAAATAAGGAGGACATAAATCTTTTTGAATGAAGAATGACAATCTGAAAGAACAGTATAGGATTAATGAAAGAATCCGTGTTCGGGAAGTTCGTTTAGTTGGTGATAATGTAGAGCAAGGAGTTTATCCGATTCAGCAGGCATTGAAAATTGCCGGGGATTTGGGATTAGACCTCGTTGAAATTTCACCGAATGCTGCCCCCCCTGTTTGTAGAGTAACTGATTATCAGAAATTTCTCTATCAGCAAAAAAAGCGTCAGAAAGAGCAAAAAGCGAAATCCGTTAAAGTGGTGGTGAAGGAAATCCGTTTCGGACCGCAAACGGACGATCACGATTACAACTTTAAATTGAAGCATGCCCGGAGCTTCCTCGAAGAAGGAGCGAAAGTAAAAGCGTACGTCTTTTTCAAGGGTCGCTCCATCTTGTTCAAGGAACAAGGCGAAGTGTTGCTGCTCCGGTTTGCCAACGATTTGGAAGACTACGGCAAGGTAGAACAGTTGCCTGTATTGGAAGGGAAGCGGATGATTATCATGCTTACCCCCAAAAAGATCGGTTCCGCTGCGCCGAAGGCCGCACAACCGGCCCAGGCTGCGCCGAAGAAAGTAATTACGCTGCCCAAGAACCAACCGGGAGAACCGGCGGCGGATAAAAAGAAAGAAGAATAAAAAGAGCGGCCCCCGACCGGGGC
>DBGBSM010000578.1:0-6908 GCA_048468815.1 Parabacteroides sp. | reverse complement strand
ATATATTCTAAGGTTGCGAATATAAATTCGCAACCTTAGAATACAGTTTCCAATGCACGGAAAAAAAGTAAAGCACAGCATAAAACCGGGTTCGTTCGGGCAAGTTCCGTAAAACGGCCGCCCGCACCGGGGCTTTACTTTATTTTCATCTCCAATTCGTCTTTTATCTTCGAGCGGGTTACCATCTTATCGCCCGCGGTACGGCCGTACTCCCACAGTTTGCCCGATAGCCGGCTCACCACGTCCGCGTATGCCGGGTCGCTATAAAAATTACGCAACTCGAACGGGTCGTTTTCCAAATCCACGAGCCAGGGCGCTTCCCCTTCGTTGGGCGTAACAATCAACTTGTAGCGCGGGGTAACCGCCGCCACCCAGTACAAATGCCCTTCTTTCTGTTCCGCTCCTTCGAACGCATGCAACGGGGTAGGCGAACGCATAAAGATAACGGCGTCGGTCTGCGGCATTTTCTTGCCCGACAAGTAAGCGCTCATATCCCGGCCGTCCGGTTTCTGCCGCGCTTCGAGCCCGAACAAGCCCAACAGCGTAGGCTTGAAATCGACCGAAGCGAAAAGCGTTTTATCCACCACCGGCTTCCGGAACAAGGCGGGGCAATGCATGATAAACGGAACGCGCGCCGACATCTCGTAAGGCACCGTTTTGTCGTGCCGGTGGTGCTCGCCGCACATATCCCCGTGGTCGGCCGTAAAAATAATCAACGTATTTTCGTACAAGCCTTCCGATTGGAGAAAATCCACCACCTTCCCCACATTGTCGTCGATGCACTTTACCATCCCGAAATACAACTCCATCTGCCGGGAATCGAAACCGCCTTCCATCCGTTCCCACGCGGCGTTACCATGGTCGCCGCGTTCGCGGTAGGTGTACGGCTGCTCGAACCGGAGGTGGCCGAACATCGTATCGTAAGGCGCCCGTACCGTATTCGGCCCGTGCGGGTCGGGAATACTAATCATACAGCAAAAGGGGGTTTCCTTGTTCGCCCGCATAAACTCGATGGCGCGGTCGCACAGGAAATCGGTGGTGAAACTCTTTTCGTCGGCTCCGGCAACGTCGTAGTTCGGTTTCCCCCCGGACGAAACGGCAGCCACCTGCGGCCCTTCGGCCGTTTCTTTCAGTTTCTTCCAATGCCCGCGGTTAAACATGTAGCGGTTATCCTGCCAGCCGAATTTATCTCCGGGCGCCCACTGCGGGCGCCCCGGGCCGTCTAAATGCCACTTGCCGATATACCCCGTGCGGTATCCGTTATCGGCGAAAACCTGCGCAAACGTTTCGATGTCGCGTTTCATGGGCAGGTTGTTGGTAGAAACGCCTGTACGGTGCGAGTACAGCCCGGATTGGAAACACGAGCGCGTAGGCGCGCTTATCGGCGACGAGGCATAGCACGACAGGGCGATTAGGCCGTCTTTAGCCAGTGCATCGAGGTGGGGCGTTTCAACGATGTTGCCGGGGCCCCACACTTCGGCCTGGTTTTCGGGCATCAAATCGCGGTAACATCCCAAGGTGCGGAGGTTGTGCTCGTCGGTCATAATAATGAGCACATTCGTTTTTTTATCCGCTAACCGCTGCGACAGGGCGAGCGACGGACACGCCGCCGTCATCGCCAGCGTATAAGAGAGGAAAGAAGTTTTCATATCGTTACGGGGTTTTATTTACCAGCCGGTATTCTGGGTTAATTTCGTATTCATCTCGATTTCGGTGCCGGGAATAGGCCACAGGTAATCGCGCTGCGTAAATTTGGTGTCCTGCCGCTTATTGCCGTGGATTTCCTTTTTCGTGCGGTTGCACAGCTTCTCGGCCACGCGCCACCGGCGGATGTCGCTGTACCGGATGCCTTCGCCGGCCAGCTCCACGCCCCGTTCGTGCATCAGACGCTCCTTTACCTGCTCTTTCGTACGGGCTTCGAGCCAGGCGGGGCCGCTGTTCAATCCCGGCATACCGGTAGACGGACGCGCCCGCACGAGGTTAATGTATTTTACCGCTTCGTTTACGTCGCCCAGCTCGTTGTAACACTCGGCCAGCATCAACAATACGTCGGCATACCGGATTAACGGGAAGTTCACCGGCGTGTGGTTGCGGTCGGTTATCCGGCCGTCCCAGTCGCCTTCGGGCACGAATTTACGGAAATAATACCAGCGCGACACGGCCTGTTCCACATAGCCGTTGGTAGCTTTGGGGCCGGCCGTTTCGAAAATCACATATTCCATCATACGCGCCTGGTTGGCGTTCCAACCCAAAATAGAGTCGTACGGCGTGATGCAGGTCTGGTTGAGCCGCGGGTCGCGGTCGGAGTACGCCTGCATGATTTGCCGGTGATACTTCGGATAGGCGGTAGCCACGCCGTTTTTCTGCTGGCAACTGAGCGCTTTCAGTTTCTGGGCCGGCTTCATTTCGTTGTAACCGGGGATGTAGTCGTTCCAGTTGAACGGTTTGCCGTTTTTCAGCTCGTAGGTATCCGCAAAATCCGGGTCGAGCGACGAGGAGGCCCATCCGCTGCCGTAGGTACTCCGGTTGCCGTGGTAAAAAGCCATCTTCATGCCGTCGTTCGAGTCGCCCGCACCCCCGCTGTTCGAAATAAAAAGAATCATTTCGGGATTCGCGTCCGTACCGGGTTTGAACATCGCAGCGTAATCGGGGTTCAAGGCGCATCCGTAGGTCGAGTTATGGTCTACCAAGTCCTGGAAATCGGCTTTCGCCTTTTCCCATTCGCCGGCATACAAATACACTTTCCCCCTCAACGCAACGGCGGCGGCTTTGGTTACGCGGCCGTAATCGGCGGCGCTCCACGCGTACGGCAAGTACCGGGCCGCATAATCCAAATCCGCTAAAATAAAGGTGCGTACCTGTTCTGCCGTGGAGCGGGGCTCCAGCATTTTGTCGTACGTTTCGGCCAAGTTCCAGCTTTCGTCGTAGAGGGGAACGCCTCCGTAGAAGTCCAGCAAATGGAAATAGAACAAGCCGCGTAAAAAGCGTACTTCCGCCAGGTATACGTTCCGGTCTTCTTCGGCCATATCGGCAGCGGGTATGTTTTGCAGGGCGTGGTTGGCGATGGCGATGCCGTCGTACATCCCTTTCCATTTTTCCAGGTAGGCTTCGGTACGGTCGGTGGAAGTGCCGTTTTCCAATGCGGCGAACGGCTTGGCTATCGCTATGTCGGAAAGCGCGTCGAGCAGGAAGTAATTTCCGAAGTAAGCCGCATTGGGCGTATCGCTTTCGCCGGTGCGCTTCATACAATCGTAAACGCCCATCACGCCTTGTTTTACCTGCGCTTCGGTTTGCCAGAACACTTGCTGGCTCACTTCCTCGTGCGGATTCAGGTCTAACTCGTAGCACGACGCGAGCGAACATACGCAGGCGCCTGCTATCGCTAATCTGGTATAGAATTTCATATCGGTAATCTTTGTAATTTAACGGGTTAAAAAGTAACGTTTATTCCGAACGAGGCCTGTTTCATGGCCGGATACCCCCAGCCCGATTCAGGGTCTAACCCCGGATAGCTCGTAAAGGTAAAGTAGTTTTCCAGGCTGCAATAAATGCGTAGCCTGTCTAAGAAAATGCGGTTCGTGAATGGCTGCGGAAGCGTATACCCCAACTGGATATTCTTTACCCGGAGGTAGTTTTGCGAAACCAGCCAGAAAGCGCTGTTCTCGTCGGAGTTGATTTTATTCGTTTGTTCCACGAGCCGGGGGAACTGGGCAGCCCGGGTAATCTGTCCGTTCGGGTCTAACAATCCCTTATGCCAGCGGCCGTCGGCTATCTCTTGGTTAATCATCGAGCCGTTCGTGAGGTTGGTACGGTACTCCAATCCCTGGTAAACCGTCTGGGCTCCTCCTACTCCCTGAATCAGGAACGAGAAATCCACGCCTTTCCAACTCATACCGACGCTCAGGCCGTAAGTAACCGGGGCGGCTGCGCCGTGCCCGTAGGTAACGCGGTCGTCGTAATCTACCACGCCGTCGCCGTTCACATCCTTATAAAGAATATCGCCGAGTCCGGGCGTGCCGTCTTTAAACACGGTACGGGGCTTCTCGCCTGCGGCTGCGGCGCGCTGTTCCTCGGCGTCGAGCATGGCTTGTACTTTCGCCAAATCCCGTTCGTCCTGGATAATGCCTTCTACCGGGCGCAGGAAAAGCGTATTGATAGGCAGTCCTTCCTGTAGAATCCGGTTTCCGTCGTACGTGCGTTCGCCGCCTTTGTATTTCGTCACTTCGTTCTTGATAAACGAGAAGTTGCCGTTTACATAGTACGAGAAATCCCGTATCTTATCCTGCCAGCCCAACGTGAGCTCGAAACCTTTGTTCACTACTTCCGCACTGTTCTTTTTGGGGATGTCGGCATATCCGTGCACGGCGGGCGCGGGCAGGTCGATGAGGATATTAGCCGTGCGTTTCCGGAAGGCGTCGACGGTACCGGTAAGCCGGTTGTTCAGGAAACCGAAATCTACGCCGAAGTTGCCTACATACGTGCTTTCCCAGGTAAGGAACGGGTTGGCGATGCGGTTTTGCGACAAACCGATATTCACGCCGTTGCCCAGGATGTAGTTGGATTTTCCGTACACCGAAACGGCATCGTAATCGCCTACCGAGTTATTTCCCAACGAACCGTACGAGCCTCTCACTTTTAGTGCGCTCAGCCATGTTACGTCGCTCATGAACCCTTCCTGGTCGATTCGCCAGGCTACGGAACCGGAAGGGAAATACCCCCAGCGTTTGCCGGGCAGGAAACGGGAAGAACCGTCGGAGCGCAAGTTGAACTCGACCAGGTATTTGTCTTTCCATCCCAGGTTGATGCGGCCGAAGAACGAGCGCATAGCCCACTGGTTCCGGCTTCCGGCGGCCGAAACGTCGCCGATGGCCCCGTTGATTACGTCGAGCGCCGGGTCGAGCAAATCGTATTTCGTTACGTCCTGCGAGCGCTCGTCGTACTGTTCCTGGCTGGCTCCCGCCATGATGTTCAAATCGAGCCGGTTATCGAAGAATTTTTTTCCGTAGCGGGCTACCACGTCCATAAAGTTCCGGGTGTGCCGTTCCGTTTTATTCGTTACGGAAGAGCGTCCGGTACCGTCTTTTACCTTCAGGCCCGTCTGGAAATTCCATTGGTCGATGAAAACGGGCTTACTCCACTGCTCGTTATCGTAATACGTATACGCGTACGAACCGGTAACGCTCAATCCCGCAAAGGGCTCTACCGTGGCGTAAAAACGGGTGCTCAGGTTGCGGTACAGGTTCTCGCCTTCTTTCTTGTTCAATTGCAACAACACGTTATTCTGGGCCGGGTCTTCGTCGTTTTGTACGGCGCCGTACCGCCCGTCGGGCGAACGGAACACAAATCCCGGCGAGGTTTGCCGCCCGTAGTTGAACACATCGTCGATAGAGCCCGCATTGATGTTGCGCGAGCCGTAATAGCCGCTCAGGTTCGTCCCTACGCTAATCCACTTTTTCAGCTTCACGTCTACGTTGCTCCGCAGGCTGTAACGCTGGTAGCCTGTGTTTTCCACCACGCCCGGATTGTTCATATACGTAAAAGAGGTGTAGTGGGTTACCGACTCGTTGCCGCCGCTTACCGAAAAAGCATGCTGCTGCGAAACCGCCGTGTTGCCGAAAAGCACGTCGAACGCATCCGAATTGGGATACCCTAACGGGTCGTCGGGATGTTGCCTCCATAGCTCGGCTTTATCGGCAATCCCGTTACCGTCCTGGTCCTGGTAGGGCCAGCCCATGCCCGAGTTCTCGTACGCTTCGTTCATCAGTTCCATATACGTGGCGTAATCGCTTACCGACGCGGGCAATTTCGTAGGCCGCTCCAGGGCGATATACCCGTTGTAATTGAATTTCACTCCGCTGTCTTTTTTTCCTTTTTTCGTGGTAATCAGCAACACGCCGTTGGCTGCCCGCGAGCCGTAGATGGCTGCCGACGCGGCGTCTTTCAGTACCGACATGCTTTCCACATCGCTCGGGCTTACGCTGTTCAGGCTCGCTTCCACGCCGTCGATAATCACCAGCGGCGCCGAGTTATTCAACGTTCCCTGTCCGCGAACCAGGATGGAGGCGGCTTCGCTCTCGCCCGGAGCGTTGTTCGAAGCATTTACTTTTACCCCGGCGGCCATACCGGCCAGCGCGGCCGACAGCGTGTTTACCGGACGGCTCTCGGCCAGCTTGTTCATATCCACGGCTGCCACGGCGCCCGATAAGTTTACTTTTTTCTGGGTGCCGTATCCTACCACCACTACTTCGTCTAAGGCTCGGGTATCTTCCTGCAACGCAATGTTCCAGGTAGTCCGGTTTCCTTTTACCGTTATTTCCTGGGTGAGATAACCGATAAAGGAAACCTGGATAACGGCGTTATCAGGAACGTCGTTTAATGTAAAGCGGCCGTCGATATCGGTAATGGTGCCGTTCACGGTTCCTTTTACCACGACGTTCGCTCCGGTAACGGGGCCCAGCAAATCCGTTACGACGCCCGTTACGGTTCGCTTCGCTTGGGGTACATTCATCTGGAATGTACCGGTATCCGGGTTCGCCGGATTCTTTCCCGCTGCGTACGCCGGGCCGGCTGCCATCGCGAACGAGGCGCCGGCAACAGCCATACAGCATACGGTACGATACAGGTAAGTTGTCTTTTTCATGAGTGGTATCAAAATTAAGTTCCATAAAAATTTACGGAACGAATATAGGATGTACCTCCGTTTCCGACCTCTGAGTTTTGTCCGAAACATGTACACTTTAGTCCGAATTTATTTTTTAACACATTAATTATCAAAGAAATAACTTCAAGCAAAAACTGACTTTACCCGGCAATCCGGATAAAGAGGGAGAAGATACCGGCACAGGGGTGTACTCGTTGCCGGAACACCTTAGTACATAACAAAAATTTCTTTTTTGTTGAGCCACGGT
>DBGBSM010000577.1:0-2497 GCA_048468815.1 Parabacteroides sp. | reverse complement strand
TAATTTTGTGCATCAGAATATCCATGTGGAATAAAACAATTAAACCCGAATAAAAAGAAATTCTATGAGTCAGACAGTTGATATTCGCGAATTAAACGAGCGGATTGAAAGTAAAAGTTCATTTGTGAACATGATTACGATGGGAATGGACCAGGTAATCGTAGGACAGAAACATTTGGTGGAGTCACTGTTGATAGGGTTACTGTCCGACGGCCATATCTTACTGGAAGGTGTTCCCGGTTTGGCAAAAACTTTGGCAATCAAAACCCTGGCATCCCTGATAGATGCCAAATACAGCCGCATCCAGTTTACGCCGGATTTATTGCCGGCCGACGTTGTCGGTACCATGATTTACAGTCAGAAAAGCGAAGAGTTCCAGGTTAAGCAAGGGCCGATCTTCGCTAATTTTGTGTTAGCCGACGAAATAAACCGTGCTCCTGCCAAGGTACAGAGCGCTTTACTCGAAGCGATGCAGGAACGGCAAGTCACCATTAGCGAACAAACGTATCAACTGCCCCGGCCGTTCCTGGTAATGGCTACCCAAAACCCGATAGAACAGGAGGGTACTTACCCGTTACCCGAAGCGCAGACCGACCGTTTTATGTTGAAGGTAGTAATCAATTACCCGAAAAAAGACGAGGAAAAACTGATTATCCGGCAAAATATTTCGGGTGCCCGTGCCGACATCAAACCGATTCTTTCCAAAGAAGAAATCGTAGAAGCCCGTAAAGTGGTACGGGATGTTTACCTGGACGAAAAGATAGAACGTTATATCGTAGATATCGTATTCGCTACCCGCTACCCGCAAGAACACGGACTGGCCAATCTGAGCAACATGATTTCTTTCGGCGCTTCTCCGCGTGCTTAGATCAACTTGGCCCTGGCTGCACGTGCCGATGCGTTTATCAAACGGAGAGGTTACGTAATACCCGAAGACATCCGTGCCGTATGCCACGATGTAATGCGTCACCGGATCGGGTTGAGCTACGAAGCCGAAGCCAATAACCTGACCACGGAAGAAGTAATCAGCGAAATATTGAATAAGGTTGAAGTTCCTTGATAAAACCCTGCTATGGAAACGAGTGAACTGTTAAAGAAGGTCCGTAAAATCGAAATAAAAACCCGGGGATTGTCGCGCAATATTTTTGCCGGTCAATACCATTCGGCTTTTAAAGGGCGCGGTATGGCGTTTTCGGAAGTGCGCGAATATCAATTCGGCGACGACATCCGCGACATCGACTGGAATGTAACGGCCCGGTACGCTCATCCTTACATAAAGGTATTCGAGGAGGAGCGGGAAATGACAGTGATGCTGATGATCGATGTGTCGGGCAGCCGTGACTTCGGTACGGTAAACGTAATGAAAAAGGAGATTATTACGGAAATCGCCGCTACGTTGGCTTTTTCGGCTATCCAGAATAACGACAAAATCGGCGTAATCTTTTTTTCCGACAAGATAGAGAAATTCATCCCTCCCCAAAAAGGGAAGAAGCATATTCTCTATATTATACGCGAACTGATCGATTTCCAGCCGCAAGACACGCAAACCGATATCAGCCAGGCATTGAAATACCTTACGAATGCAATTAAAAAGCGGTGTACGGCATTTCTTATATCCGACTTTATCGACAAAGGGGAATATAAGGATGCCCTGACGATTGCCAACAGGAAACACGACGTAGTAGCCATCCAGGTATACGACCGCCGCGAAACGGACTTGCCCGCCGTAGGGCTTATTAAAATCAAAGATGCCGAAACCGGTTCGGAACAGTGGGTCGACAGTTCCTCGGCTTCCGTAAGGCAAGCCTATCGGAATTGGTGGCAGTCGCGCCAACAAAAGATGGACGAATCGTTTAAAAAGTGCCGTGTCGACTCGGTATCGATTTGTACGGAAGACGATTATGTGAAAGCATTGATCGCACTATTCGATAAGCGTAACTGATGAAGTTTATCCAAGCATGATAGGAATGTGTAAAAATTCGACTTGTAAAGCGTTATTGTTTTTTTGCTGGCTGACGGCAACTCTGTTTGCCGGAGAAAAAGCGTCGGCTCAACGTCCGTTAATAGATATACGTATCGATTCGGCTGCCATCCTGGTAGGAGAGCAGACTAAAATCCACCTTACCGTAACCACCGATAAAGGGAAGGAAGTGCTTATCCCGATACCGAAAGACACGTTGACGGCAGGCGTGGAAGTATTGAATATTTCCACGCCCGACAGTTCGCTGATTGAAAATAACAAACTGGTTATCAAGCAAGACATTTTAATAACGTCGTTCGACTCGGCTTTGTACCTGCTTCCGCCGTTTAAGGTTATCGACCGTATCGATACGGTATACTCGGACCGGGTAGCCTTGAAAGTGTCAACTTTTCCCGTAGATACCGACCATCCGGAAGAATTCAACGATATAAAAACGATCTGGAAGGCGCCGTTCGTATTTTCGGATTACTATCCGGTTATATTCGGGGTCTTGATCGCTTTATTGATAATTTGTAT
>DBGBSM010000576.1:0-6703 GCA_048468815.1 Parabacteroides sp. | reverse complement strand
CATGGAAGCCAGCCCCACCCCGGTGGAACTGTTAGGCTTGCTATCCACGGCCCGGCGCGAGGAAATCAAGCTGACACTTCCCGCCAACGATAATCCCGTTCGGGAAGAATGGTTCGGAAACATCACCGACACTTGGGGCGAACGGTTTTCGCGTTCCATAGCCGATATGCGCACCGCCGGACGCCAATACATGTATTATACGAAAGAAGAAGCGGAGAAATTAGCCGTCTACATGCCGCTCACCCTGAAAGAAGAAATACGCGCGAAAGGCTCAAACCGCCCCGAACATTCGCATCAGCGGGCGTTCCTTTTCAAAATCGTAGAACACATGAACACGAAAGAAGAACTCATCCGGTTGTTCGAGCAGGAAGCCACATCCGGAACACAACGATAAAAAACTTATTAAACCCAATAGTATGAGCACGTTACTAAGAGAACACGCAGAGCAGCAGTTCGCAGAAGAACTGCACGAACTGAAACAAAACGAAACGAACAAGATACCCGAAAACTGGAATCTCTCGCCCCAATCGGTGGTAACCTACCTGATGGGCGGCACGCTGAAAAACGGATTCGAGGTATCGCCGAAATACATCGGCCACCGCCGCCTTATCGAAATCGCCGTGGCCACCTTAGCCACCGACCGGGCATTACTGCTGTACGGGCTGCCCGGAACAGCCAAAAGCTGGGTGAGCGAACACCTGGCCGCCGCCATCTCGGGCGACTCCACCCTGATTGTACAGGGCACCGCCGGAACAGGCGAAGAAGCCATCCGCTACGGCTGGAACTACGCCCGCTTGCTGGCCGAAGGGCCGAGCGAAGGAGCGCTGGTGCAAACGCCCGTAATGAAAGCCATGCGCGAAGGAAAAATCGCACGCATCGAAGAGCTCACCCGTATCGGTGCCGACGTACAAGATACGCTGATCACCATCCTCTCCGAGAAAACGCTGCCGGTACCCGAGCTCAACCGCGAGGTGCAGGCGGTACGCGGCTTCAATGTAATCGCTACGGCTAACAACCGCGACAAGGGAGTAAACGACTTGTCGAGCGCGTTGAGCCGCCGGTTCAACACGGTAGTACTGCCCCTACCCGACTCGATGGAAGAAGAAATCGACATCGTGCGCCGGCGCGTAGACAGTTACGGGAAAGTGATGGAACTGCCGGCCGAGCAACCGGCGCTCGAAGAAATCCGGCGGGTAGTGACCATCTTCCGGGAGCTCCGCCGCGGAACCACGGAAGACGGCAAAACCAAGCTAAAAACGCCCAGCGGCACGTTAAGCACCGCCGAGGCGATTTCGGTGATGAACAACGGGCTTACCCTGTCGGCCTATTTCGGCGACGGCCGTATCAATGCGCAAGACCTGGTTTCGGGCATTCTCGGCGCCGTGGTGAAAGACCCCGTGCAGGATAAAGTAATCTGGCAGGAATACATGGAAACCGTAGTGAAGAACCGCAACGGCTGGAAAGATATTTACCGGGCTTCGCGGGATATGATATAGGCCATGAGCAGCGAAACGAGCATTCATTTATTAGGCATCCGGCACCACGGGCCCGGCTCAAGCCGGAACGTGCAGGCTTACTTGCAGGAGCTGGAGCCGGATTTGATTTTGCTGGAAGGACCTCCCGAAGCCGAAGCGCTTACGGCCGACGTGCTGCACGCGCAGATGTCGCCCCCGGTAGCTATCCTGGCCTACAATCCCGACAGCCCGCAGGAAGCGGTGTTCTATCCTTTCGCCGAGTTTTCGCCCGAATGGCAAACGCTAAAATACGCCGCACAAACCCGGATACCCGTACGCTTTTTCGATTTGCCGCTGACGCACTCGCTGGCTTTACGGAAAGCAGAAGAAGCCTACAACGCCGCATCCGGCGGAGCCGTAGAAACGGAGGAAAATACGCCCGGCACCGGTAACATAGAAACGGAAGACGCCTGCGCCGCCGGCAACGACGAACAACCCGGAACGTCCGTTCCGGCCGGCCACACAGACACGGCCGGCAGCGATGACAATTCCGGCATGCCGGAAACCAATACGCCGGCTCCGGAAGAAGAACCGGAAGCCGAAGCCGGTTACCCCGACCCCTTTACGCACCTGGCGCGAGCCGCCGGATACGGCGACGGCGAACTGTGGTGGGAAATGAACGTCGAGCAACGCGCCGATTGCCGCGACATCTTCCCCGCAGTACAGGAAGCGGTAACCGCCTTGCGGGAAGAACTGCCCGCCCGCGCCGACCGGACGGAACGACTGCGGGAAGCGTGGATGCGCAAAATGATACGGGCCGCCCAGAAAGAAGGCTTCCGGCGGATTGCCGTAGTTTGCGGCGCCTGGCACGTACCGGCGCTGGCGCACATGCCGAAGCAAAAGGACGACAACGAACTGCTGAAAGGACTCCCCAAAGTGAAAATAGCCTGTACCTGGATACCCTGGACGTACGGACGTCTCGCTTACCGGAGCGGCTACGGGGCGGGAATCGAATCGCCGGGCTGGTATCATCACCTCTGGCATCATCCCGACGACGACGGCACGCTCTGGATGAGCCGCATCGCCACCCTGCTTCGCGAGCAGGGAATGGATACGTCGGTGGCGCACGTCATCGAAGCGGTTCGCTTAGCCAACGCCACAGCTGCTTTGCGCGGTTATCACCGGCCTTCCCTGCAAGACTTTTACGATGCGGTAACAGCGGTGATGGGCTTCGGCGACCCGGTACTGCTGCAAATCATCAAGGAAAAACTGGTAATCAGCGACCGGTTGGGCACCGTACCCGACACGGCGCCCAAGGTGCCGTTACTTACCGACGTGGAAAACCGGATAAAAAAACTGCGCATCCCCCTGTCGGCCGGCATCAAGGAGCTGTTGCTCGATTTACGCAAACCGGCCGACCTCGAAAAAAGCATCTTCTTTCACCGGCTGCAACTGCTCGGAATCGACCTGGCCGTTCCCGGCGAAGCGTCGGGCAAAGGAACCTTTAAAGAAGCCTGGACATTGTACTACCGCCCGGAACATACGCTGGCCGTTATCGAAAAGGCGGTGTGGGGAAATACCCTTGCCGAAGCGGCTTCGGGCTATTCGGTTCGGCAGACCGGCGAGCTGGATACGATTCCCGGGCTGGTAGACCTGCTGGTAAGAACGATTCCGGCCGACCTGCCCGCTATCGTGGAAACGATGACACAGAAACTGGATTCGCTCTCGGCCGCCTCTACCGACATACGGGAGATGATGGAGGTATTGCCCGGCCTGGCAAGCATCGTGCGGTACGGCACGGTGCGCAACCTCGACTACACTCCGGTAAACGGGATGCTTACCGCCATGCTGGCGCGTATCGTAGCCGGCGGGGTGCTGGCCTGCGTGCACATCGACGAAGAGGCGGCGGCCGGCATACTGAAACTGCTGGTTACGGCGGATTACGCCATCGCCACGGTAAACCGCCCGGAACTCACGGAGATGTGGCTCGACTTTATCGGCCGGGTACGCTCTACGAGTCAGGCCCATCCCTTGTTGTCGGGTTATTGTACGCGCCTGATGAACGACAAGGGGCTGATTGCGTTCGACGAGATGGAAACCACCCTGTCGTTCTATTCGTCGCCGGGTCATGCGGCCGCCGACATCGCGTACTGGTTCGAAGGGTTTCTCCAATCGTCGGGTACGATTCTGCTGCTCGACGACAACCTGTGGAATTTGGTAAACAACTGGGTGGAACGGCAAGACGACCACACATTCATCGAGTTGCTGCCCATATTGAAGCGAACGTTCAGCGAGTTTTCGCCGGCCGAGCGGCGCAAGCTCGGCGAAAAGGCGAAGAATTCGGGCGGCAATAGGGCAACGCCCGGGCGGCAACCCGACAACCTGAATACGGAAGAAGCGCTGAAAGTGGTGCCGCTGATAAGCCGGCTGTTAGGATTATCGTAGCCGTTCGCAGCGCCGCTTCCCGGCTATCCGGCCTTCGGTTCCGGATTACCGGAGGAAAAGGGCGCGTATACACGTGATAAAGCAAAAGAAAAATGGAAGAAAAGATATTGAAACGATGGCGGCTGATTCTGGGCGGCAAGGATGCCGACGGAACAAGCGTTACGCTTACCCCGGAAGAAAAACGAATCGACGATTCGCTCGAAGCGGTGTATAACACGGCTCCGAAGGGGGGCCTGGGCGCCTCCGCTCCGAAAGTAAGCCGCTGGCTGGGCGACATCCGAGAGTTTTTCCCGCAATCGGTGGTGCAGATTATCCAGAAAGACGCCGTGGAGCGGCTGAACCTCAAATCACTGCTTACGGAGAAGGAGATGCTCGAATCGGTGGTTCCCGACGTGCACCTGGTAGCTACCCTGATGACGCTGAGCCGGGTTATCCCGGAAAAGAACAAAGAGATAGCGAGGCGGGTAGTGCGGAAGGTAACCGACGAACTGATGCGCAAGCTCGGCGCCCGCATGCAGCAAGCGGTAACCGGCGCCCTGAACCGGTCGAGCCGCCGGCGCAATCCGCGTTACAACGAGATAGACTGGAAAACCACCATCGAAAAGAACCTGAAGAACTACCAGCCCGACTACAAAACCGTTATCCCGGAAATCCGCATCGGCTACGGCCGGAAGCGGCGGTCGCTGAAAGATATTATCCTGTGCCTCGACCAAAGCGGCTCGATGGGCACCTCGGTGGTTTACTCGGGTATCTTCGGCTCGGTGCTAGCTTCCATCCCGGCGGTAAGCACCCGGATGGTGGTGTTCGACACGGCGGTGGTCGACCTGACCGACGATTTGCAAGACCCGGTGGATTTGTTGTTCGGCGTGCAGTTGGGCGGCGGCACCGACATCGCCCGAGCCCTGACGTATTGCGAAGGCGTAATCGCCCGCCCGCAGGACACGGTACTCGTACTGGTAACCGACTTGTACGAAGGGGGCGACGAAAGAGAAATGAAGAAACGGTTCGCATCGTTGGTAAACCGGGGAGTGCAACTCATCGTACTCCCGGCCCTGAACGACGACGGCGCGCCGGCCTACCACCAGCCTACCGCCGCATTCCTGGCGGGAATAGGGGTTCCCACGTTCGCCTGCACGCCCGATAAGTTTCCCGATTTGATGGCCGCCGCCCTGAGCAAGCAGGACATCGGGCTGTGGGCGTCGAAAAACCTCGGTTCCTGAAAAAGGAGTGAACACAGCGGCACGGAGACACAGAGCTGTCCGGAAAAGGAATAGCGAACCCCGTACTTCCGGCTATACGGCCTTTGCCGACTCCTATGTGTTACATTAGTAACAAAAGGGCAGTGTCGTTACCGGCGCTGCCCTTTCCCTCTCCGCTCATCCGGCCGTTACTGCGGAATGTAGTTCAGCGTGAACGGTTGCGAGCCGTTCGGCGTAACCGTACCGTCGGCGGCAATCGTCACCCCGTCTTTCAGGTCGACCGCTACCTTGTAATAGCCGCCGGAAGCCGGTAACAGAAAGCTCACGGGCGTCGCCCCGATAAACGAGCCGGTAAAGTTCGCGTTCGGCAACGGCGTATTCTGCCCCGTGGAGGGATGGGTAAGGTAAAACTGCACGTCGCCGCCCCAGGCGAATACGTAGCACGAACCTTCGTACACGGTACCCGACGTGCGAACCAACGGCAATACCCGGGCGGCATCCCATGTTACGGCGTTATCCGTTTCCGAGTACGCCCAGCTCCAGCCGTTCATATACAGCACGTCCGGGTATCCGTTCACCGGGCAGGCGTAAAACGCGCCGCTGAAGGCATCCATCCGGATTACGTACGTTCCGGTAAGCGACGTAAGCGTCCATGTGCTGTTTCCGTTCCCGGCAAACAAATCCTCGTTGGCAGCGAACATCGCCAGGTCGAGCGAGCCCGATGTAACAGACTGCCCCTGCGTAAGCGCCACCGGCGACTCGTAAATGTAGCTCGTACCCGTTTTCAGGCTCAAAGGCGAACCGGCGAAATCGACCTCATCCTCCATCGCGATACCGTTTACCTTTACTTGTCCGTCACCGAACTCGAGCGTGCGGTCGCTGCCGATTACCTGCACCTTCGTACATACGTCGCCCTCGAAATACATCCGGAACTCGAACGCACCGCCGGCCGTAACCGGGAAACTCTTCGCCGTATCGTCGGCCGGTGCGCTTACGGGCCGCGTGCCGTTCCACATTACGTACGCCTCGCTTCCCCCTTTCTTCATCCGGAACACACCTGCGGCGGTAGCCCCCCACATGCCCGTTTCCGGGTCGTCGCCTTCGGGCGGGAACCAGGTGTAATACCGCAGGTTACCGCTTTCGTACCCGTGCATGCGCATCTTCGCTTTTTCGCCGGTAATCTCGCCGTCTTGCCAATGGCCCGAAACGGTACCGAGGATATAATAGCAATCGGAAGCCGGAAGCGGCGTCCAGGCATGCCGTTCGCCGAAGGTAAGCTCGAATGTGCGGGGATTGAAGGTAATTTTACACGACGCTTCCAGGTCGCCTCCTACCGGAATCGAATCCTTCGCCATCGTTCGAATCGCGCCGTCGGTAACGCCCCAGTACAACCCCGTATTGGCGGGGGTGGTAGATATAATGCCTTTTACGTTGGCCGGGAAGAACTCTTCCGCTTCGAACACGTCGCCGTTCCTCGACAGCTCCACCACCGATTTGTTACTTAACAGCAAATAGAGTTTCTCGAACGTGGGCACTTGCAACGAGGCCAGCCCGAATGTCTGCGTTTCGCGGCCGTTCCGGGTATTGTCGAGGCACACCTCCAGC
>DBGBSM010000575.1:0-3222 GCA_048468815.1 Parabacteroides sp. | reverse complement strand
TGTGAAAAGAACTTTTGATAACTATGAAAAGAACTTTTGATAATTGTGAAAAGAACTTTTGATAACTGTGAAAAATAACTTTCCTGCTTTCCGGGCCGCTTCCCGGTAAGCGCCGCGCTGCGGATAGCGGCTTATTCCGGCCGGGCAGGCCGAGCCCTTTCGCATATGCCCGGTATAGGCCTCCTGCCGGAACCCAGGCTATTCTTCCGCCGGCAGCGCCGCTAACGTTTCGGCCGCCGAGAGCGGTGCCGGGTTAACCTTGTCTTCTACTACGCGCCCGTCTTTCAGTACGATGTTCCGGCTGCTGTACCGCGCGATTTCCGGATTGTGGGTAACGAAGATAAGGGTGCGCCCCTTGGTGTACAACTCCTGGAACAACACCAGGATTTCGTACGAAGTGCGGGTATCGAGGTTGCCGGTCGCCTCGTCGGCCAGGATGATTACCGGGTCGTTTACCAAGGCGCGGGCAATCGCCACCCGCTGCTGCTGGCCCCCCGACATCTGGTTCGACTTGTGGTTCAGCCGGTCGGCCAGCCCCACCGCCTGTAACGCCCGGATGGCCTTTTCGCGCCTTTCGGCCGCCGAAACCGACGGGTTGTACATCAACGGCAGCTCCACGTTTTCGATAGCCGTGGTTTTGGGCAGCAGGTTGTAACTTTGGAAAACAAACCCGATTTTACGGTTCCGCAGCGTAGCCCGGGCGTTTTTGCCCATCGTGCGCACCGCTGTCCCGTCTAAGTAGTACTCGCCCGAGGTAGGCGTGTCTAAGCAGCCCAGCGTGTTCAGCAAGGTCGATTTCCCCGAGCCGCTGCTTCCCATGATGGTAACGAACTCGCCGGCATGAATCGAGAAGGTGACGCCCCGGAGGGCGCGCACCGTTTCTTCCCCCACGATAAACTCCCGTTTGATGTTATCCAGCCGGATAATTGCTTTATCGTCCATGACTTTTCGGTTGTGTTTATTTTTTCTTCTTGTTTCCGCCCGGAGGAGTCGGCATGAAAGGGCTCCGCTCGGTTTCGCCCGCCGGCGCGGCTTTCGTCACCGCCGTTACGCCCGTAACCACTTGCTCGTTTTCCTGCAAGCCTTCCGTTACTTCCGTGAGGCTGCCGTTGGTGGTGCCTACGCCGATGAGTTTGGGCTCCAGCGTTTGTCCGTCGAGCAGCCACACCGTTTTCTTGCCGGAAACCGTTGCCGGAACGCCGGCCTGCACCGTAATGCCCAGCGGTTCCAGCGCACCGGCATCGGGTACGTAGCGGAACGCTTTGGCCGGTACGGTAAGTACGCCTTCCTTCTCCATCGTGTAAATCGTTACGTTGGCGGTAAGCCCCGGCTTCAGTTTCAGTTGCTCGTTGGGTGCGTTGATTACCACTTCGTAGGTAACTACGTTCGATTCGGTGGCGGCTTCGAGGCGTACCTGCGTTACGTCGCCCTCGAACACATCGTTCGGGTAGGCGTCTACCGTAAAGGTAACCCGTTGCCCTTCTTCCACCTGGCCGATGTCGGCCTCGTCTACGTCGGCGATTACCCGCATCTTTTTCAGGTCGTTGGCAATGGTAAACAGTGTAGGCGTCTCGAATCCGGCCGCAACGGTCTGCCCTTCTTCCACCGCCCGGTTGATCACTACCCCGTCGATGGGCGAGGTGATGGTGGCATATCCTAAGTTTTGTTTTACCTTCACCAGGTCGGCGCGGTTGCCCTCGTAGGCGCTTTTGGCCTTTTCGTAATTGTAGGTGGCCGTTTCGTAGTCGGAGTCGCTAATCAGGTTCTTCTCGTGCAGCATCTTGCTGCGCGCATAGTTCTTTTGTTGATAGTCGTATTCGGCTTTGCTGCTGGCCAGCGTGGCTTGTTTCGATTCGAGCTCGCTTTGCAGCGTTACCTTGTCCATCTCGGCAATGAGCTGCCCTTTCGTTACCACCGAGTTGTAATCTACGTAAATCCGGTCGATGATGCCGGATACCTGCGTACCTACTTCCACTTTTACGATGGGCTCCACGGTGCCGGTGGCGGTAACCAGGCTCGTGATGGCGTTGCGCGAAACGGGGGCCGTTTCCAGTCGTACGGTCGGCCCGGGCGTGCGCCCGAAGATGAAATACGCACCTGCCGCCAGCATAACGGCAGCCGTTCCGATAAGTATTTTCTTGTTCATTGTATGGAGTTTTATTTGTTTTTTATTTGCCGGTCAGTTACCGAGCCGGATGGGCTTATCCTGGTAGAAATCGAGCAACCGGATGTTCAGGATGGCCATGTACTTGCTTTGCAACACTTCCTGTTGCGCATTGAGCAGGTTGTTCTTCTCGGTGAGCAGTTCGAGGGTGTTTTTCATGCCGAGGTCGAACTGTTCGCTCGCTAAACGGTAGCTTTCTTCTACCGCTTTCAGCTTTTCGCCGGCCGCTACGAATTGGTTCTGCGCCGAGGTGGCGTCTAAGTAATATCCCTCTACGGTCTTGAGCAGTTCCTTTTGCGTGTTCAATTCGTCGAGTCGGCTGTTGATGTGTTGCAGCTTCGCTAACTGTACCGCGGTTTTGTTGGAGCGGTTGGTAAAAATCGGGATGCTTACGGTAAGCCCTACGCTTTCGTTGAACTTGTCCCACAACTGGCTGCCGTACGTGTAGCCGGTACCCGAGAGGTGGCCGGTGCCGATACCGGCATTCAGCGAGATAGTAGGCCAGTAGGCCGCCTTGGCTTTCTTTATTTCCAGCTCGGCGATGCCGGTGTTCAGCCGGCTGCTTTTGATTTCGGGCATCACGGCCAGCGACGTGCGGTAGATGGTTTCTTTGTCGGGAAGCGGCGCTAACACGTCGGCGTCGTCGAGCTCGGGAATTACCACGTCGATGTGCTGCGTGATGTCGAGTTCGAGCAATTGCTTGAGCTGTAGCTTGTAATCGTCTAAGTTGGTGCGGGCTACTACGAGCTGGTACTTGTCGGTGCTGTACTGGGCTTCGAGCTGTGCGTAGTCGCTGCGGGCTATCGAGCCGGCCGCGAGCAATCCGGCCGCCCGTTTGCGCTGGGCGTCGGATACTTCCAGCGTATTTTCATTGATGCGTACCGCCTCGTAGGCGTATAAAATCTGGAGGTAGGTCTTCGTAATGGCGATTTGAATATCGTTCTCGCTTTCGCGGATAGCCGATTCTTCCACGTCGTCTCGCAGTTTCTGCTGCTCGATTTGCCGGATGCGCTGGCCGCCGTCGAACAGTTTCCAGTTGGCGGTTACGCTGTAATTAC
>DBGBSM010000574.1:0-6310 GCA_048468815.1 Parabacteroides sp. | reverse complement strand
ACTTATATCTTTTCATAATCCGATGTCTTTGTTCTGTCTATTTTCTTTGCCTTGGGAATATGTCCATATAATCCGGTGAATGACATTTAACCGTAAATTCAGCGACAAATATATGCATTATTCCTTTATTTCTCCGGTTGGTCTTATTGGTATTCACATCGGGAAAGACAAATACTATAAGAATCGAACGAGTTCGCTTCTGCGCTCGGCTTGCACTACTTTTCTCCGAAAAGAGAAAATCGCCGGCAGAGGGAAGCCGTTTCAAAATAAAAAGTGAAACGAACCGGTTTATAACCGGTAAGCCGGAACGTAGTAATTCCCTTGTTTTAGCCCGATGCATAACCATGCCGGGCTAAAACAAGGGAATTCGATTGAAAGAGACCTCAATCTATCCGGTTCTCGACCTCTTTTTTATTACGGCTTCTCCGGGCTTATTCCATAGCTGCCCGCTCGTTCACGTAGCCTTCGGCTACTTCGGTGAGGGCTACGTCGGTCGCTTTCTCGTTGTCGAGTATTTGTTGCAACAGCTGGGCCACTTTATCTTCGCCCATTTGCTTGGCGAGGATAACCAACGTGCCGTACGTAGCGATTTCGTAGTGCTCCACTTTCTGCCCGGCCAGAATCAAACCGGCGTCGCGGGTATAAGAGTCTTTCTTCGTATCTTTGATTACCTTGTTGGCTTCCTTTATCAACCCTTCCATCGCGTCGCATTTCTTACCCTCGGGTTCTTCGCCCAGCAGCTCGAATACCTGTTCGTCGATCTTGATTTGTTCTTCGGTTTCTTTGGTATGCTTTTCAAAAGCCGCCGCCAGTTTTTTGCTGGTAGAGGCTTCCATCAGTTCGGGCAAAGCTTTATGCAACGCTTTTTCCGCCCAATAGATATCCTTCATCTGGTCGATAAAAAATTCCCTGAATTCGCCGCTGTTCATTTTTCCCGTAGCGGTAGTCTGTTCTTTCACTTCTGCTTCCATCTTCTTTTTTAATTTAAATGTTACACACTCTCTGTTGCGCCGGCCATCGCGCTATTCCGTATAAGGATAAAGCCGCCGGCTAAAATTTCTTTTCCCCGCCGGTAGGGTTTTCTTTTTCTTTCGCTGGTCCGTTATCCGGCTGCGAATCCTTACCGAGTAACTCCAAAAGCATTTGAAACGCCTGCCAGGCAGCCTGTTGTACCACTTCCTGACGGTCGCCTTCGAAAACAAACCGGTTCGAATATATCCTGTCGCGAATCGCCACTGCCATCCAAACCGTGCCTACCGGATTCTCCGGTGAACCGCCTTCCGGCCCGGCATACCCGCTGGTGGCGAGCGCGCACGAACATTCCAACGCCCGGCATGCTCCCCGGGCCATTTCTTCCACCACCGGCTGGCTTACTACTCCGTACCGTTCTATATCGGCAGCCGGAACGTCCAACAGCTTTTTCTTGACCTCTTCGGAATAGGAAACGATTCCGCCGATAAAGTGGTCGGAACATTCCGGCAGGGAGGCCAGCATACTGGCGATGCGCCCGCCCGTACAGCTTTCGGCCGTACCAACCGACAACCCGTTTTTAACCAGCTTTTCGCCTATCTGCTTGAGCAAAACGGCTTCTATTTTATCTACATAATGCGCATGCATCGTATTACTTCCTCTTTGTTTTACGTTACGCCCTGCAGTTGTATATAATTAAGCTGCAAGGTTTTAATAGAACAAGCGGAACAGGCAGGATGTTATAGGAGGCCTCTCTAAATCCGTTTATTTTATGTCAATAAACAATAACAGGCTATATGAGAAAGAGTTAAGGAGAAACCCATTTCCTTTGTCGAGAAGAAACAAGCGCCCGCGACGGCTCCGGCATAATCCGGCGAAACTTGCTTCTAACCTCGGATTACATTACCTTTGCGCCACTGGAACGAAGCCAGCAGGTGCTACGGCTGAAGCAGACAAAGTATGCTTCGGGGTTTCGGGCGGCACCATTCTGCTTCGGAGAAACGAAAAACGAATATGAACTCCCGGATAATCACCCAGGCAATTTTGGCCTGTTTGCTGTGGGGCTCGGCATTTGCCGGCGCCAAGATAGGATTCGAGTATGCACCCCCTATTTACCTGTCGGGGTTGCGGTTCACGCTGGCCGGGCTGTTGCTCGTTCCGGTGATGCGCGCCAGGCATATATCGTTCGGCCCGGCATTGCGGCATTGGAAGTTTATGTTGCTGTTCGCCTTTCTGCAAACATTCCTGCAATACGGGCTCTTCTTTATGGGGCTTGACAAGGTGCCGGGTGCCACAGCCGCCATTATTATCGGAGGCGGCCCGTTGTTCGTGGCCGTTATGGCGCATTTCACCATCCGCAACGACCGGATGACCTGGAGGAAAATAACGGCCATCGCCTTAGGACTGGCGGGCGTAGTATTTATCAGCCTGGCCAAAGGAGAGCTAACTACCAACGCTCCCGGGTTTTACGGCGGGGTAGCCCTGCTGCTGCTGAGCAACCTGGTAGGCGGTTCCACCAACATCCTCGTAGTAAAGCGCAAGCAAGCCATTTCGCCGGTAGCGCTCACCTCGTTCGCCAATTTCACGGGCGGACTGATGCTTTTGATTACCTCTTTTATCGTGGAAAAGCCGGAGCTGAAAATCTATCCGCCCGAGTTTTACATTGCCCTGGTATGGCTCGCCATTATCCCGGCCGCCGGGTTTTCCATCTGGTACAACCTGTTGCAGAAGCCGGGCGTGAAAGTATCCGAGCTGAATATGTGGAAATTCGTGATTCCGGTAACGGGAGCCGTACTGAGCTGGTTGCTTTTGCCGGGCGAAAAGCCGGACTGGATTTCGGTAACGGGCATCTTGATTATTACCTTGTCGTTGCTGACGCTGCAACTGCCGGAAGAAAAGTTCAACGCGTTTTTCCGGAGGGGAAGGAAACAAACGCAAAGGCACGGAAACACGGCGAACCGGACAGGTGCCGACTGAAAGTTTCGCTCCGCCCCATTCGTGCGACCGAGTGCCCGAAATGCTGCCGGAACCTACATTTTCCGGCTGTCGGTTCTGCTTCGCCTGCCTGCAAGGTTGCAGTTCTGTGATAAGAAGATAACCCGGCCTGTTTACCGGTTGAATAAATTTGTGTATATTTGCGAATATGGGAACACTGCTAACCGTATGGCTTGTCGTGACGGGATGCTATTACCTGTGCGTGGTCGCCCTGCGAGTTGCCTTGAAGCTGCCTGCGGTGGTAACATATATCCTATGCCTGCCTGCAATGCCTTTTATCGTAGCCTATCGGAACAGGGAGGAACATCCCTTTCAGGCTCAAGTTATTTATTGGGGATATCCGGTACTTTATGCATTAGCTATCCTGGCTTGTTTCCTGGATTAAACCGGTTCTGCTGCCTTGATTCAACTTATCGACCCGGCTTATCGGCGCCCGCCTTTTCTTTCTGTATCCACGGTCCTTCATTCGCACGCATCGCCCGTCCGTAACCGTATAGCCTACCGGATTCAATACCGCTGTTGGCGGGAAACTGCCGGCTGGAAAAGACATCGGATTCATGCCCACAACATACAGAGTTGCTGCATCAGCCGGGTGATATTCGCGGCTGCATACGCGGGCTGCATTGCTTCCGCCAGCGACACGGGACCCGGCACGACCGAGAAAACGCCTTTCGCTCCCAACCGGTTCAATTCCGGAACATCCGCGATGCTTCCCGCTATCAACATAACCGGAATGTGTTGCTTTTTTGCCGCAGCAACGACTCCGGCCGCCACCTTGCCCATCGGCGTTTGCCGGTCGGCACGGCCTTCGCCCGTAATTACCCAGTCGGCGCCGGCTATCCGGTCCGAAAAACCGACCGCATCCAGCAACAAACCGATACCCGGCTTCAGTTCCGCGCCGAGGAAAGCCCATAAAGCGCCGCCCAATCCGCCGGCTGCTCCCGCACCGGGATAATCCGTTACCTCCTTTCCGGTGGCCTGCCGGATTACCGAGGCCAGCGAATACATTCCGGCATCCAACTTTTTTATCATTTCTCCAGAAGCTCCTTTCTGCGCCGCAAACACGTAGGCCGCCCCTTCCGGGCCGCAAAAAGGATTGTGCACATCGCACGCCACGGTGAAACGGGCTTCTTTCAGTAACGGGTCGGCATGCGCGCCATCTACAGCAACGACCTGCCCTAAGATGCGGCCGCCGACGCCCAACTCGTTCCCGTTTTTATCCAGTAGACGGAAACCCAATGCCCGGAGCATGCCCAGCCCGGCGTCGTTGGTTGCACTCCCGCCGATACCCACCAGGAAATTCCGGCATCCTTTCGTCAGCGCATCCCGTATCAGTTCGCCGGTTCCGTAGGTAGTGGCTTCCCACGGGTTTCGTTTCTCCGGCGGCAATCCGGCCAGCCCGTTTACGGCAGCCATCTCGATAACGGCCGTTTTCCCATCAGCCGAAATACCGTAGCGGCTGCGTACCGGTTGCATCTGGGCATCGTGCGCCTGTACCGGAACCACGGTGGCGTGCAACACCGGCAGCCACGCATCGAGCATCCCTTCGCCGCCGTCGGCCACCGGTATACTTACCACCTCGCACGCCGGAAATACGGCTTTTATTCCGGCTTCGGCCGCTCGTTCCGCTTCGGCGGACGACAAGCTGCCTTTAAACGAGTCGATGGCGAGAACGATTTTCTTCATAAATTACTTGCGATTTTAGTTGGCGCCGGCAGCAAAGTCTACGCATCCTCGTAAAGCGGCCTTACCCGAAACCTGCTGTTTTATCCGGTTCCCGGGAAAAACCGGGCGGTATACGAACCTTTTTTCTCCGGCAAAGAAACCGGGCGCCATCCGAGTGCGCAATAGAGCGGCAATACATCCGTTCCCTACCCGGCAAAAAGGAGTATACATTTTTATATATATCCCGGTTAATTCAAAAAGCCCTCCGGCGGCGGCGTTAACGACAGTAGCGCTTCCGTTTCGAACGCTGTACCGGTTTCTTTCATTTTCAGATAGTAACTACTCGGTACGCTCGTACGGGTTCCTTTCGAAAGCTCTTCCCAATCTACGCGCAAATGCGATTTCAGTATGGCTGGCACCTGCTTATCGCTGCCCGAAATATCGAATGGATGGGATACTGGTGCCGCACCGGCGCCGGCAAACTTCCCGTCCGCGTCCGAAGGATAGATAAGGGTAAGGTAGGGAATGCCCGCTTTTACCGAAAACGTGTATTTCCCCTGTGCCAAAGGATACCCGACAGGCATGGCAGTCGCTTCATCGGCACTTCCGCCGAAGAAATAACAATCGTGCGTATCGTTATCGGCCAGGTACATCCATACGTTATCGGCCAAAGCCGGATGATTGCTTCGGGTAACCCGGGTAGCTAAGTAATTATCGATGACGCGCACGGCAATCGTTACCGATTCGCGGGTTACGCTATCGGTTACGGAAAGCGAGGTTTCGCCTTTTTGCTTGCCGATGATACGGATTTTCCCGTCTATATCGGCCGCATCGGCAAACACCACCGTAGCTTCGGCCAGCGCAGGATTTCCGATTTCCAATGCATACCGGCCGTTTCCGCTGGCTATGGGGATTTCACTGCTTCGGCGCAAAGGTACCTCGCACGAAGCGACATCCACCGTAAACGGATGGACGGAAGGCGTTTCGTCGTCGCTGCAAGCGGACAAGGCGAGAATAAAAAAACACAGGGCTGCGAGCCCGAACAGATTTTCGGTTTTCATACGTTATGAGATAGTTGTTTTCCACTCCGCCGCAACTCCTTTCGTACCGGAAACAGCTTACTTGCCGGCAAACCGGCCTCGCACCTTGTTCGCTGCGACACGCTGCCCGAATTTTTCAAACGGTACTTGCCGATATAATCATCTCCCGGAACCGGAAAGGCTTGCGATACACAAAAATAAAAAATAATCCGGTTGGGAGTACCGGTTATTTCAATCCTTTTTTGAACCGGAGTATCGTTTCTATCTCCGGCGGTAACTTCCCGCTATCGACCCGAACCGAGAGCGGCCGGAGTTTTCCTGTCGTTTCCGCATGGAAAAACGTTTCTTTAATAGCTTCCGGAATAGCTAACCCGGCAATCGCCTCTTCGTGTTTGGCTGTAAAGTGGCAGGTAAGGATAAAGTAACCGGAGTACACATGAATCCAGCCCAGGTTTTTCTTTTTATACGGCATCTTGCCTAACCAGGCATGACCGTCGCGGTAATAGTTCCATTCCGTCGTTGCGTCCATCGAAGCCAGCAGGGCGTGCAGCGCTTCGAAAGCGCTGTAGCTGGCGGCCAACGTTTCTTTTAACACTTCTGCCGAGGGAAACGTATCCGGGTCGTTAAAGATTATCTTATCC
>DBGBSM010000573.1:0-10361 GCA_048468815.1 Parabacteroides sp. | reverse complement strand
CGTGATACTTTCTGGGTAACCGCTAAGGATACGATTTTCACTCCTGCTTATAATGTCGACTCCCTGCGCTTTGTTCCCACGGTGGCTAACGGCGTACAATTCAAGATGGATACCGCTTCCATTACGTCGGCTTCCGGCTATACCATCAAGGTATTCGAAGCAGCCGTTCCTTACGAAACGTACTTGGGCGACCTCGACAAGCAAGAAGTAGCCAACCTGATCGATATGGCTGAAAAGCTGGAACGTTACCCGGGGTTGCGCGTCGGCTCGTTGACCGAAGTGAACAACTATGCCGGTAACTGGGAATAATCGCCTGTGTTATGTCCATCAGTGTTCCCGACACGCTAACAATAAATAATTCAGATAAATACATAGTGTCCATCCGGCTTTGTCCGGATGGACTTTCTTTTGCTGCCTACAATCCGTCCGACGCCGGTTCTTTCTTCTACCGGGAGCAGCTTTTCGAGCGGAATACGTCTTTTACGGATAACTTTAAAAACGCCTTTTTCGAGAACGAGTTCTTCGGCTATCCTTTTAAACGGATCCGCATCGTTTGCGCTTCTTCTCCGTATACGCTGGTGCCTGAAAAGCTGTTCGACCCGCAGGAGGCCGCTCGGTATATGCGGTTCAACTTTTCCGTTCCGCAGCCGAAATGCCTGTGGAATGTGTCGGAAGAGGCCGGGGTAGCGGTGGTGTTCGGGATGGAAGAAAAACTATACGAATTTTGTTGCCGCTCCTTTCCCGCGCCGCATTTTATGCACGCCGTTTCGCCGTTACTTTCGTATTGGGCGAAAGCGGGTGCCGCCAGCCTCGGCAACCGGATGTATGTGAACTTGCATGCGAAGCGGCTGGATATTTTTTGTTTCCGGCAAGGAAGCCTGTTATTCGCCAATACCTTCGGCTATGAACATATTCACGATGTGTTGTATTATATATTGTATATCTGGAAAGAACAGGATTTGTCGCAGTTAACCGACTCGTTGTTTATTTCCGGAACGCCGGAGATGCGGATGCAGCTTACCACGGTTCTGCGTAAGTATATCCGGAATGTGGCGCCTGCCGAAGCGCCTTCCGAGGCGTATTTGCTGGGAAGCGAAGCGGTGTATGCGCCGCTCGACCTTTTAATTGTATCGTCATGCGAATTATAAGCGGAATTTACAAGCGTCGTCGGTTCGACGTGCCGAAGTCGTTCAGCGCGCGGCCTACGACCGACTTTGCGAAAGAGAATTTGTTCAACGTAGTAAATAACCTCATCGACCTGGAGGGGGCCGTGGCGCTCGATTTGTTCGCCGGCACCGGAAGCATCTCGTTCGAGTTGGTTTCGCGCGGGTGCGACGAGGTGGTTGCCGTAGAGAAGAATCCGGCGCATGCCGCTTTTATCCGGAAGGTGGCGGACGAGTTGGGTACGGATGTGTTGCAGCTTGTCCGGGGCGATGTGTTCCGTTTCCTTTCGTCGGCTCGGCCGGAGCAGTTCGATTTTATCTTTGCCGACCCTCCGTATGCGCTCGCCGAGTTGCCCGACATTCCTTCGCTGGTGTTGGAAAAGGATTTGTTGAAAGAAGGAGGCGTTTTCGTTATGGAGCATCCCAAAACCTTCGACTTTTCTTCGTTGCCCCACTTTGCCCAGCACCGCGTTTACGGCTCCGTGAACTTCAGTATCTTTGTGAAAGAGAACCAAGCGGATTGATATTCACGGGGGTGGATAAGGGTGCCTGAATACATATCAAGGATGGATTTCAAACAGAAGAACAAAAGAGAAGAAAGAAAAGCGAGCCTTTTCCTACTCAGCGAAGAAAAGCACCGGCCTCATCGTATGGGACCCCCAAACCCATCAAGCTGTCACCTCTTCTCGGCGCCAATGGCGCTGAGCCGGTGCCCGAGCGGCTATGGAGCGGGAAAGGGCCTTCCCGAGTGAAGCGTTAAGCAGCCCGGCCCGAGAGAGCGTTAAAAAAGCCACGCTGTTTGAGCGAAGCGAGTTCGGGGCTTTTAGCGAGCGAGGGCCGGGATGTAGCGAGAGCGGACGTAGCCCTTGAACTTTGCATAAATCCCTCACGCTCGGCATTATCCAAACAAGTTTGGCTACTGCCTCTCTTACTCGGGATTTTCTTTGCTTCGTTTCTTTGGTTCAAGCCAAAGAAATGAAGACCGCCGGTAGGCGCCGTCGGCAGACGCCCTCGCGGCGAGCGAGAAAAGCCCTGCCGTGGCAACGACCGACACTGTCCTGGCAAGGCAAAAAACAGCCTTTGCCAGAAAGCCTTTCTTTCCCTTTGTTTCTTTCTGCAGAAAGAAACAAAGCCCCCTTCCTTTTAAAGCAACGGCGAAAACAACCGCATAAACGACTCCGTGAACCGCTTCTTCAACGGCCGCTTCATCCACCGCGAAGGAGCCAGCCGCTCGCACTCCTCCATATCGTGCAGGAAAATCTTTTTCATCTGCCCGGCAAACGCTTCGTCATACATAAATGCGTTGATTTCGAAGTTATGCTCCAGGCTCCGGAAATCCAGGTTGGCCGACCCTACCGCCGTAAGCATATCGTCCATTACCAGCAACTTCGCATGTAAAAAGCCCCCCGTATAGAAATATACTTTCACCCCCGCCCGCACACTCTCGTCGATAAACGAGCGCGTAGCCATGTTCACCATCTTGCTGTCCGCCTTCTTCGGAATCATCAGCCGTACGTCGATTCCCCCTAACGCCGCCACCTGCAACGCCGTGTTCAGTCCGTCCGAAGGAAGGAAGTACGGCGTTTGTATATAAATATACCGCTTGGCGTTCGAAATAGCGAACAAGGTAGCCTGCAAGATGGTACGCCACTGGCCTACCGGGCCGCAGGTAGCCAACTGCATGATATTATTCGTGAACGAAGGCACGGGCGGATAATACCGCTTCGAGGTATGTAACGTTTTGCTCACCACATACCAGTCGATCAGGAAAGCCGACTGCAACCCGTGCACCCCTTTCCCTTCGATGCGGAAATGCGAGTCGCGCCATTTCCCGTACCCGTTTCCCTTTACATACCGGTCGGCGATGTTCATCCCGCCGATAAAACCCACCTGTCCGTCGATCACTACGATTTTCCGGTGGTTCCGGTAATTCACCTTGCTGGTAAAGATCGGGAAAGCTACCGGCAGGAAAGCGTGCACCTCGATACCCGCCTCCTTCATTTCCTTGAAAAACGAAGCCTTTACATTCCAGCATCCCACGTCGTCGTACAGCACCCGCACCTGCACCCCTTCGCGCGCTTTGGCAATCAGCGCTTTCTTCACTTTGTTCCCGATTTCGTCGTCGCAGAAAATATAATATTGCAAGTGGATATGATGCGTCGCCTTCGCTATTTCGGCCAGTAACGCCTCGAACTTGTCGGTGCCGTTGGTATAAATGGTGATTTTACTCCCGAACAGCAACGGCGCCTGGTTCGTATTGGTGAGCAGGGCCGAAAGCGGCTTGTATATTTCCGGAACGCAGCACACGTCCTGCGCCACCAACCGGTCTTGCGGACATTTCATGATGCGTTTGTACGTGCGGCGCGAGATAATCCGTTGCTTCCGGTTGTCTTGCCCGAAGAAGAAATAGAAAACCAATCCGACCACCGGGGCGAGAAGCAATACCACTACCCACGGGATGGTTTTCAGCGGATTCCGGTTCTCGGCAATCACCACCACTACCAACCCTAACACGGTAACGCAGTAAATCAGCATAAACAGCGAAGTCACCACATATTGTATATGAACCGAGTTCAGCATGCTTCAAAAAAGTGAACAACGGCATTAAAGGTAACGAAGAAGATTGAAAAAGCCAAAGAATCGAAAAGAAAATAAAATACGGGCGGCGGAAGGCGGTTGTCCGGTTCCGTAGTCGAGTCGTTTTGTAAGGCTTGTCCCGCCGCGACGACGGGTGTTTGTATGGAAAGTTCCGGATACAGGCAAGGAAATCGGTCGACTACCGCATGCCCTGCGTTCGCGTAGCAGGTGAAACGACTGTTTCATGCAGAAGAAACTTTTGTTTCATGCTGGTGAAACACTTGTTTCTTGCTGATGAAACAAAAGTTTCACCGGTTCGGGCAGAAACGGGTTAAGCAGGCAGTTTAATTGCCTGTCCGGTTTTTTTCCGGCTTTTACCCGTTAAAACGCGAGCCGCTTCTTACCGGTTCTTCCGGCCGGAGCGGGTGGAAGCCCGGCGTACGTTACCCGGTAAAATCAAAGGAGCCGCAAAAGAACGGAATCGTGTCGTTCGCATCGAACGGCTCCGTACTTCTGCGGCTCCCGGTTGCGTCGATTTTCAGGGAACCGGCGCGCGAAAGGCGTACCTTTTATTTATACTCCTGCCAGCTCTTGATTTGAATGTCTTCCGCCTTCATCTGGCTGAATGCGTCGATAAACGCACTGGCCAGGCGGGCGTTGGTAAGCAACGGCACATTGTGGTCGATAGCCGCGCGGCGGATTTTGTAGCCGTTCGTCAGCTCCCGTTTCGAGTGGTTTTTCGGGATGTTGATAACCAGGTCGAAGCGGTGGGCGGCAAACATATCCATGATATTCAGGTCGCCCTCTTCGTCGGGCCAGCTTACCACGGTAGCCTTTACCCCGTTTTCTTCGAGGAACTTCTGCGTGCCGGCCGTAGCGTAAATCGTGTACCCTTTGGCATCCAGCGTACGGCACGGTTCCAGCAAATCCACTTTCGACTTCACGCCGCCCGACGAAACCATCACGCTCTTCTTCGGGATGTTGTATCCCACCGCAATCATGGCCGACAGCAACGCTTCGTTGAAATCGTCGCCGATACATCCCACTTCGCCGGTCGACGACATGTCTACGCCCAGCACCGGGTCGGCTTTATGCAACCGGGCGAACGAGAACTGCGACGCCTTTATGCCGATCCGGTCGATGTCGAAAGCCGACTTGTCGGGTTGCGTATAAGGCGCGTCGAGCATGATGCGCGTGGCGGTTTCGATAAAGTTCCGTTTCAGCACCTTCGATACGAACGGGAAGCTCCGTGAAGCCCGCAGGTTACATTCGATTACCTTCACATCGTTATTCTTGGCTAAGTACTGAATGTTGAACGGGCCGCTGATGTTCAGCTCCTTCGCAATCATTTTGCTTATCTTTTTAATCCGGCGCGCCGTTTCGAAATAAATTTTCTGTGCCGGGAATACCAGCGTAGCGTCGCCCGAATGCACCCCGGCGAACTCGATATGCTCCGAGATGGCGTATTCCACCACTTCGCCGTTCTGGGCTACTGCGTCGAACTCGATTTCCTTCGCGTTCTGCAAGAACTCCGATACCACTACCGGATATTCTTTCGATACCTTGGCGGCCAGTTGCAGGAACAGAATCATTTCCTCTTTGGTATGGCATACGTTCATCGCCGCCCCCGACAGTACGTACGAAGGACGAATCAGAATCGGGAACCCTACCTCGCTCACGAACGAGTCGATTTCGTCCATGCTTTCCAACTCCCTCCAGCGCGGCTGGTCGATGCCCAGCTGGTCGAGCATGGCCGAGAACTTGTGCCGGTTTTCGGCCCGGTCGATGGATACCGGCGACGTTCCGAGGATAGGCACGTGCTGGCGGTGCAGCTTCATGGCCAGGTTGTTCGGAATCTGGCCGCCTACCGACACGATCACCCCTTTCGGCTGCTCCAGGTCGATTACGTCGAGCACCCGCTCGTACGAAAGCTCGTCGAAGTACAACCGGTCGCACATGTCGTAGTCCGTCGAAACCGTTTCCGGGTTGTAGTTAATCATAATCGACTTGTAACCCAGTTTGCGTGCGGTTTGCGCCGCATTCACCGAGCACCAGTCGAACTCTACCGACGAACCGATGCGGTAAGCGCCCGAGCCGAGGATAATCACGTTCTTATCGTTCTTGTAGTACGGAATATCGTGCTCGCTTCCGTCGTACGTCATGTACAGGTAATTCGTCAGCTCCGGATGTTCCGACGCAATCGTGTTGATGCGTTTTACCGAAGGCAGGATGCCTTGTTTCTTACGCAGCGCGCGTACCCGCAGGTTTTCCTTTTCCATGTTGTCTTGCGGGTTTTCCACGAATCGCGCAATCTGGAAATCCGAGAATCCCAGGCGCTTCGCTTCTTTCATCACGTCAGCCGGAATATCTTCTATCTTATTATATCCTTCCAGTACCTTCCGGTAGTCGTCGATGTTTTTCAGCCCGTTCAGGAACCAGTGGCTTATTTTGGTCAGCTCATGGATTTGCTCTACCGAATAGCCTTTTTCGAATGCCTTGGCCACGGCGAAGATACGCAGGTCGGTCGGGTTGGCCAGCTCCTCGTCGAGGTTATCGAATTCGAGGTCGTTGTTCCCTACGAACCCGTGCATGCCCTGGCCTATCATACGCAATCCTTTCTGGATGATTTCTTCGAACGATTTCCCGATCGACATGATTTCGCCTACCGACTTCATGCTCGAACCGATTTGCCGCGAAACGCCGGCGAACTTCGTCAAGTCCCAACGCGGAATCTTTACAATCATATAATCTACCTCCGGCGCCTTGTAAGCCGAGTTGGGCGTACCCATTTCCCCGATTTCGTCGAGCCCGTAGCCTAATGCCAACTTGGCGGCTACAAAAGCCAGCGGGTATCCGCTCGCTTTCGAAGCCAACGCCGACGAACGGCTCAGCCGGGCGTTCACTTCGATTACCCGGTAATCGTTCGTATCCGAGTTGAACGCGTATTGGATGTTGCACTCGCCTACGATGCCCAGGTGGCGGATGGTCTTGGTCGACAGTTCTTTCAGTAAATCCAGCTCGGCATCCGTGAGCGAGCAGGTCGGGGCCACTACGATGCTTTCGCCCGTATGAACGCCCAGCGGGTCTACGTTCTCCATGCTTACCACGGTAAAGCAATGGTCGTTCTTGTCGCGGATTACTTCGAACTCGATTTCTTTCCAGCCTTTCAGCGATTCTTCCACCAAAATCTGGCTCGAGTAAGCGAAGGCGCTTTCCGCCAACGTACGCAGCTCGGCTTCGTCTTTGCAGATGCCGCTACCCATGCCGCCCAGGGCGTATGCCGAGCGAATCATTACCGGGAATCCGATGCGGTTGGCGGCCGCGATGGCGTCGTCCATGCTTTCCACGGCCTGGCTTACCGGTACCTTCACGTCTATCTCGTTCAGTTTTTTTACGAACAAGTCACGGTCTTCCGTGTACATAATCGCTTCCACCGAAGTACCCAATACTTTGATGCCGTACTTGTCTAACGTGCCGCTGGTGTACAGTTCGGTGCCGCAGTTCAAAGCCGTTTGTCCGCCGAACGCCAGCAAGATGCCGTCGGGTTGCTCTTTCTTGATCACTTCTTCTACGAAATAAGGCGTGATAGGCAGAAAATACACTTTGTCCGCTACCCCTTCGGATGTTTGGATGGTTGCGATATTCGGGTTGATCAACACCGTGCTTATCCCTTCTTCTTTCAGCGCTTTCAACGCTTGCGAACCGGAGTAGTCGAATTCGCCGGCCTGTCCGATTTTCAAGGCCCCCGAGCCAAGAACGATTACCTTTTTAATTCCACCTTTAGACATAGTAAAATTGGGTTGTTTAGTATATTAAATAATTTGTTATTAAGTTCGATCGGGTTATTCCGCACCGGTATATAAAAAAAATGCGTTAGTGAAAAAACTAACGCATCCTATATTACCGGAATAATATGTTCTGAATTGAAGAAATGAGCTTCGTTGTCCGATGTATAACCGGAAATCGCCAGCGGGTTATCCTGATGTATCGTTTTCGACATGAAACTAATTTCTCTAAAACCGCAACAAAGTTACAACTTATATTTGAGGTAACAAAGTGTTGCATCGTGCGGGCTTTAAATTTTTTACTAACTTTGGCCGTCGAAACGGCAGGCCGCACCGGCGCGGGCCGAACGGAAACCGGCGGATGCGCCGGGGCGCGGGGAGGTAGTTCCTGCACGCCGTTTCTTATAACAGCAATAAAAAACAATAAAGAATATGGAAACAGTCGTAAGCGGTATCCGCTCTACCGGACAATTGCACTTGGGCAACTATTTCGGTGCCTTGCGTAACTTTATCAAGATGCAGAACGAAAACAACTGCTATTTTTTTATCGCCGATTTTCATGCGCTCACCACGCATCCCGATCCTACGATGCTGCATGCCAATGTGAAGAACGTACTGACCGAATACCTGGCTGCCGGAATCGACCCGGAAAAGTCGGCTATTTATGTGCAAAGCGACATTCACGAAATCCCGGAGTTGTACCTCCTGATGAATATGCATGCCTACCTGGGCGAGCTTTCGAAAACCACATCGTTCAAGGAAAAGGCGCGCAAGCAACCGGAAAACGTCAACGCCGGCCTGCTTACGTATCCTACTTTGATGGCGGTCGACATCATTATACATAAGGCGAACAAGGTGCCGGTAGGGAAAGACCAGGAACAGCATCTCGAAATGACGCGCACGTTCGCGCGCCGGTTCAATAACTTTTACGGGGTAGACTATTTTCCCGAGCCTACGGCGTATAACTTCGGAGAGAATCTGGTAAAGATACCGGGGCTCGACGGAAGCGGCAAGATGGGAAAATCGGAAGGGAACTGCATTTACTTGTCGGACGATGCGAAAACCATCGAGAAGAAAGTGAAGAAGGCGCTCACCGACCAGGGGCCTGCCGCCCCTAACTCGGTAAAGCCGGATTATATCGAAAACCTGTTCACTATCCTGCGGGTGGTTTCCGAGCCGGAAGTGGTGGCGCATTTCGAAGAGAAGTGGAATACCTGCGAAATCCGTTACGGGGATTTGAAGAAGCAACTGGCCGCCGATATTATCCGGGTTACGGCTCCTATCCGGGAACGGATATTGGATATACAGAACAACGACGCGTACCTGCATAAAGTGGTAACGGAAGGGGCGGAGAAAGCGCGCGAAAGCGCTTCGAAAACGTTGCGCGAAGTACGCGAAATTATGGGCTTCAAGGCGTTTTAATAACCGGGCGTATAAATATAAGGTACCGGGACGGGATAAAATTGGTGTTTTTATTTTGCCTTGCTATAGCCGGTCGAATCTAAGGTTTTAAGCTTCGGAAACGAGGGCTTTCCTCGAATCCGGTCATCTATCCGGCTTGCTTTTCCGGTGTTATTTGCTATATAATCGGGGAATCGCTGCCTTTTTGTAAAAGGAGCAGCGATTCCCCGGTTGCGTTCGATGCAGTAGCATAAACAGGCTTTTGCCGCTTTCCACTACATGTTGTTCCTGGTTTCGCTATGTACGCCAGATAAACGGAGGTATCGTCTTTTAACGCCGGTTCGTTCCGTTTTGTTCGGTCGGCGGTACCAAGCATTTCGTACCGGTGGCCGTTTCGGTTTTCAAAAGGCGAACCTGACTACCGGCGTGTCGCTGTTTACCTCGACGGCTGTAAACGTCCGGGCTTTTTCGTCTATCGCGATGCCGTAAATAAACCGGTCTAAAACGTATTTCCGCAAGGGGTTGCCCTGTAAATCGAAAACATAGATAAACCGCCCTCCGTCCGGCGGAATTTCTCCCTTTTTATACATTTCCTCTTTTTCTTTGAATGTAGAGCCATGAAAAACGGCGTAAATACACGAGTCGGCCACCTGTATGTCGCTGAATCCCATCAGGCCGTCCGGATAGGCATATCCGTTGCGGATAAAGTAGGCCGGTTCGCCGCCAGGACCGTACAATACGGTCCGGATTCCGGAGTCAGGTCGAAATATATCCAGTACTTCGCCCAACTGACTCCCGAGCGCCGCCACACCGTTCCGCGGGTTGAAGTCGATAAAGTTTCGCCATACTTGCGCCAGCACGTCGCGGCCGGGGCAGGTAGTATGTTTTTCTGTCGGGATATTTCCGAACGCCTCCGTTGCGTTTCCTTGTTTATCCGTTTTGTAAAAGCTCGCGTTTCCCGCGTAATCGGTTACTAAAAACTCGTTTTCGTTATACAGAACCATATCGAGTGCCCGTACGGTTTGGCCCGGAACGGGAAATTTTTCTACCACGGTAGCGGTATGCGTCGCCGGGTCGATACGCCAACGGGTGATTTCCATTTTCCGGCTGTCTACCGTCCAGATGGAGTCGTTGGATACGAACCGGAGGGTTTCGGGCGAAAGCAGTTGGTCGGCGGCTTCTCCGTAACCGCCGAACGAAACGAGGTGCTCGAACTGCGGATAGGTAAATGCATGGAAAAAATAGTCTGTATTGTGCAGGTCGAGGATAATGGCTACCGAGTCTTTTATCGCTATGCGGAACGGGTACCGGAACGGCACGGTATCCAACGGCACGATTTCTGCTTGTAACGGCACTTTTACGGTGAAATTTTTATAACGGGAGTAAATCGCCTTCTTCTCCCCGGAACAGGCGGTTAACACCCCGATTGCTCCGA
>DBGBSM010000572.1:0-9072 GCA_048468815.1 Parabacteroides sp. | reverse complement strand
TTACTTGGATAATGCCGAGCGTGAGGGATTTATGCAAAAAAACGAAGCAAAAAAAGTTCAAGGGCTAACGCTCGTTCGCTAAAAATGGCACTCCACTCACTGAAGGCCCCGAACTCGCTTTCTTCGAAAGCTCAAACAGCGTGGCCTTCCGGGCGTTCGCTACATACCATTTTCTTAACGCTCTCTCACTGAGGCCCCTGGTTCCATACGACGAAGTCGGTGCTTTTTTGTCATGTCCTGTGGCCGCCCCTATTTTACCCGTTCGAACCGCGGCAACCGTTCCAGCGGAGCATCCACCTCGATTGTTCGCGGCCCCCGGAACTTTTTGCCCGTATCGTCTTTCCACACCCCTTTCGGCAACTTTACCGTCCGCGTATGCGAGGGGGTTACCACGGGAGCTACCAGGTATTTATCGCCCAGCATAAACTGGTCTTTACACGACGCAAAGCCCTGATGCGGAAACGCATATTCCATGTGCCGCACAATCGGCTCGCCGGTACGGGCCGAATGCCGCGCCAATTCCAGTATATACGCCCCCATCCGCTGATGCAGATGCGCGTATTCCCGGCAAATAGCGAGGTGTTTTTCGTCGAGGATACGCCAGGGAGCTACCGAAAACTGCATCATCGGCATCAGCGCGTGCACCTGGCACGAACGCACGATAAGCTCCTGGTCGAGCTGGGTTTGGTCTACCCCGATGAACGAGCCGTATTGGCCGCCTCCTATCATATCCGGGCAGGCATAGGCATACCCGAGCAAGCCGGCCGCAATCATATCCGGAATCAACAAGCCCACGGCGTTCCACGAGTAATCTTTATCGCCGAGGCGTTGAACCAACGGTTGCCCGCCCATTTTCCATCCGGCCCGGTACTCGTTGAAAGGAAAATCCAATCCTATCTTCGCCCAATATTCGCACATATCCACCGAAGTAGCCGAGGAGTCGTAAAACGCCAGGTCGGGGTCGGTATAATGGCTCACGTCGCCCGCATCGAACTTGAACCCGTCGACCCCGTACTTTTCCTGCACGGTACGCAATTGCCGTTTCAAATGCGCGGCGGCTTCCGGGTTACTCAGGTCGTAGCAAGCGCTGTACCCGTTCCACCAGGGGATGATAGCCGGCTGCCCGGTACTTTTTCGCTTAATGAGGTACCCTTTCTTTTCCAGTTCGCGGAACTCCGGACTGTCGGCGCTTACGAACGGACAAATCCACAGCATCATGCGGAAACCGTCGGCATGCAACCGGTCGATCATCCCTTTCGCATCGGGAAACCGGCCCGGCTTGAAATCGAAATTCCCGTAATGATTCTGCCAGTTATCGTCGACCATGAACACCCCTGCCGGGAAATCGTTTTCCAGTATGCGGTCGGCATACTTCAGAATGTCTTCCTGATTTTGGTTATACAGCAACTCGATCCACGTATTGTACTGGGGCATCGAGAAAAACAGCGAATCAGGAAGCTGGCCCGAAGGCGGAAAATGGGCGGCGGAAGCAGCGAGATAAGCCTCTTTCAGTGTGTTTCCCGCCGAAACGGGCTCCACTTTTCCGTATACGGAAGCAATACGCAGGTTCCCGTTTTCCATCCGGAACGAAAAAGGCGTGTCGCTCCAGACATACCGGCCGGCCGACGAGAGCAGCAACGGCACGTTCTGGTTATTCAGGTTCTCGGCCGACAAGTCGTACAACCGCAAGGTTTCACCGAAGGGCATTTGCGACCCCAGGCCTACCATGCCGCCCCACCATTTTTCGCCGGGCAGGGATGCGATTTCCGACTCGTACCGGTTTTGCGCAAAACCGGAAACGCCCGTTATCCCTATTATAACAGCAAGAATACAGATTTTAAGATACTTCATTTTTATATCGGGTTTAATTGAATACGGTTGCAAAGATACGTTTTACGGTAGAAACACAATCGCCTTCCGGCTCGGACGGATAAAAACCGGTTGCCTGCGTCCACGGCTCTTCCAGGGCGTAAAAGTCGATTTCCGCCGGCTCCGCTCCGTCGAGTTTCTGGGTGAGATAATCGAAATAATGCTTCCAGCGCATATAATAAAAATCTTTCAGGATACCGTTCCACTCTTTGTGAGCGTAATCGCGCAAGCCGCCGTTATCGGCCGCCTGCCGGTTGCCCCAAGTGGTGATTTGTACCCGTGCGTTCCATTCGTACAAGGCTTTTTCCTCGGGCGTATTCCCTAAAGCGCGCGCCTGCCCGAGCCAGTTGCCTACCCGGAACTCGCGGCGTGTAGCCAGCAATTCGTCTTGCAACAGGATTAAATCCAAGAACCGTTGCGAGGCCGTTGCGAACAACGCCTTGTCGCCCGAGGCATACGCTGCCGTAACCGCTTTGTAAAGCAAGCGCCCCCGCTCGGCAATCGCCTGGCGAACGATGTCGACCAAATCGTACTCGAAATTGTTGTTTCCGCGGTAACGGTCGGCAACCGAAACCAAGAGCCGCGCCGCCCGGATCACGTCGTTCGGGTCGTAATAATCCGACATTTCCGACCAACTCGACGCCTGGTAGGCATTTCCTGACGGACGGGCGCAGAATATCGACTCGTGCGTTCCCTGCTGTACCGAACGCGGCGGGCAATTGTAAACCGAGTTGCTCAGGAGAGTCCAAGCCGCTTGCAACGTTTTATCGTCCGCCCCGTAGCGGGCGCGCACATAACCGGCCAGCCATTCGTCTTTATCGAAGCGTTCCGGACGCCACGGCAACTCGGTGAGCAGCTCGTACATTACCGGATTGTTTTCGCTCCCTTCCATCGTCATGCCCACGCCGCGCAACGTTTTCCCGAAGCGGCTCTTCTTGGCCCGGTAAAACTCGTCGATTACATGCGCCATCTTTCCGTGCAGGCCCACATTGCCCCCGTAATTGAGCAACATGCAGTATAGCCAGTCGTGCTGCCCGAAGCCGTTTTCACGACGCCACGACGATTCGGGGTCGCCCCACTGCGGACGGCTTTCGGCAAACAGGTCGAGCACGAGCAAATCGCCGGCTCCGAGGTTCCCTATCATCTGCGGACGCGGGTTGGCCTGCCAGGCTTGCGCTACCCACACCGCTTTCGGATTCGCCTTTTTCATCGCTGCCAGAATGGCTTTCCCGGCGGCATCCAAATCCACGCCGGCTACGCTGCCACCCTCGTGAAAGGGGTCCATGCTGTAATAATTCGCTTTGCCGAACAGCTTTTCCATCTCGTTATAATATAACGAAGCGATTTCGCCGAAGCGCGGGTCGGTAGGTTGCAAAAAAGCCGGCCGGCGATAGCCGCACCACAATCCGGGGTCGGAAACGTTCAGCCCCAACTTCGCCTTGGCATTGTGGGGAACCATGCCGGAATACCCCGGCAGTACGGGCTCGATGCCGTACTCGCGCATCCGTTTTACTATCTTTTTTTGCAGGGCGGTTTGCTGCCGGTACCAACTGTCGGGGTTGGGGCCGCCCCACCCTTCGAGGTTATTCATCAGCCACCAGGCCATGAATCCCGGGCCGGCCACAAACTCGTTAATCTCGTCGCGGCTGTATCCTAACTTCTTTAACACGTTATACCACACGCTTTCCACGCCGGTCATCGCCAGAGGCAGGTTGATGCCGTGCAGCGCCATCCAGTCGATTTCCTTTTCCCAGCGCTCCCAATCCCAGAAAGCCATCGTATACGAAAAGGTGCAATAATTGAAGTCGTACCGCAACTTCATGCCGGTTTCGCGCCGCTCTTTCCGTTTAACGGGCGGAAGCACATCGGGCAGTTTCGCCTGCATGCCGTTCCACGAAAGATGGATGCCGGCATGGTATTTCAGGTACCAGTTGATGCCGGCGGCGATATTTACGTACGTATTGCCGCGTATCACGACCTTGTTTCCTTTTTGGTCGAGCTCGAAAAAATCGACGGGCGACTTGACTCGCTCGATGACGAACTTACGGGATGCACCCGGGTCGATACGCTCCAGCAGCCCTTGCACCGGATTGGCCTGCAACGCCGCGGAAAAACAGAAAAACAACAGCAGATGAATGAGTTTCATTTTATTCGACAGTTAATGTGGTAAGCAAATTGATACCGTACCGGTTATCGCCCGACACCCACCATTCGGTATCGCCGTTGGCACAGCGAACGGCGTAACGGAAATCGTTTCGCAGGCGTTCGGAGCCGTCGGGTATCCATAAGCCTAACCGGTAATCGCCCGGCGCTACCGTGTCCGGAATCCGGAAGTTCGTCCGAACGGTGTGTACCAGCGGCGCACAAAGCGTATCGCCGGGAAGGTAAGGTTGCCAGTCGTGCACGTCGGCATCCGTGAGCACCGTAGCGGCCACCTTTCCGTCGGCGCTCACCAGCGCAAAGTAAACCGGATGCTCGTTGAAGAGGGTAGAGAATCCGCGGTTAATCAGAGACAATTCGACCGCCCGTTCGCGCTCGCCGGCTCCCGGTTTCACGGTAAGCTCCTGTAATTCGATGCGGTATCCCAGGTGATCGCGTATATAATCGAACACGTTCCGTTCGGCAGGACGACCGCTCCGGGTATAAAAATACCCGTCGGAAACCGGCATGCGGTTTTCTTTCAGGAACGCTTCGGTTACGGGCGTTTCTTTCCAGTACATCATCGAGTATTTATCGGGGGCGCCTTTTTCCTTGTAATTGTGGATAGCGCTCAACGAAGTATAATGTTGCAAAAAGAGCCGGCGCGCAGCCTGGCATCCGTCGATTATCCAGCCCGCTTCGGGATTGTCGGGGTCTCGGTTCATGCTCCAGGTGCCCCAGGGCAGTTCGCCGTCGACCGGCAGGTAAGGCGATTCGCGCACTATCTGCTCGTAAGCCGGCGTTCCTTCCGACATGCCGCCGTCCCACCGGTGCGGCTTAACCACGATGAAATCGTCGTGGAACGAAATGCGTGCATACTCCGGCGAAACGGAACCGAGCAGGTTTTTATACTCGGGCACCCGTACCTGCACGTAGCGTCCGGCGGGCGTCATCCGGCAGATATGCTCCAGAACGGCTCGCTTCGTATCCTCCGACTGTTCCAGCCCGTGGAAAGAACTGTGCCATTCGCCCCAGGCGCCTATCATACCCGCCTGCACTACCTGAATCACGTCTTTATTTTTTTCCAGGAACGGCGCGAGTTGCTCCGTATGGCGGATAATATCCTCGCGGGTAGGCCCGGTAGCCGCCCGCCCCATAAACTGGGTTTCGTAAGCGAAACGCAACACGGCTTTCTTTCCCAGCGAGCGCAAGGTATCGAGGAAGGTATTCATCGTACCGAAATCCTCGCCGGTCAATTCTTTGCCGACGGCGCCGGTCAGGTAAAAATAGGTCTGCACCAGGGATACGCTGTCGGATGCGTACCGGGCCGACTCTTCCAGTAAGTAAGAGGTGATGTCGGGGTATTGTTCCGGCGCCCACACGTAATTTTTTTCGGTAACATCGAGCGCCGCCTCCAGCCGGAAGCCTCGCTCGGGATTGTACAATCCTTCCGTGCCGGCCGGGTCGTCGGCATAGATTCCCCGGAACGTGCGGTGTTCCGCCTGCGTATGGCAGCCGGTTGCCAGGGCTAATAAAATACAGGCGGATACCCAACTGAGAACAACCGGCTGCCGGTTGCCGGCAAAGTGTTTTTTTTCCATGCTATTCAGGTTTAACGAAAAAAGGACGAAACGCAACACACGCTTTCCTGTCGTGCAAATATAGAATTTATTTTCCAAAAACGCCCGTTAAACAGGCCGGTTCCCGCCTACGGGCAAAACAAAGAGCCGGTTCGACGTACGTGCCGGACCGTATGTCGAACCCGGCCGAAGCAGCGCGTTAAAATAGATAGAATGTCTGAACCCTTCTGGCCGGCGCTCCGTTTTATTAGAAAAACATCAATCATCCTACCGCTATGGATACAGAACAAATCGTACTGGCTTCGCGCCCGCACGGCATGCCGACACAGGATAATTTCGGCCGCCAGATCGTTATTTTACCGGACTTACAAGACGGGGAAGTGCTGCTCCGGTCGTTATATATTTCAGTAGACCCGTATATGCGGAGCCGTATGAACGGTAAAAAAACGTATATCGACCCGTTCGAGGTAAACCAGCCTATCACCGGAAGCGTGGTGGCCGAAGTGACACAAAGCAAAAGCAACGACTTACAGCCGGGCGACAAAGTGATAGGCATGCTCCCGTGGGCGACCTACTCTATCGCCCGCGCCGACACCGTGAGAAAAATTCCCGACAACCCGGCCCTTCCGCCCAGTTATTACCTCGGCGTAGTAGGCATGCCGGGCCTGACGGCGTATGTAGGGCTGATATTGATTTGCGAGCCGCAACCGGGCGAAACGGTAGTGGTATCCGGTGCGGCGGGCGCGGTAGGACTGGTGGTAGGACAGATTGCCAAAATCATCGGATGCCGCGCAGTAGGTATCACCGGTTCCGATGAAAAGGCCCGGTTGCTGAAAGATGAATACGGCTTCGATGCGGCTATTAACTACAAAGCGGTATCCGACCTGTCGCAGGCCATAGAGCAAGCATGCCCGAAAGGAGTGGATTGTTATTTCGACAACGTAGGGGGCGACATCACCGATGCGGTCATGCAACACATCAACTTCAACGCACGCATCGCCATTTGCGGGCAAATCGCCCTGTATAACGAAGTGAATCTTTCCACCGGCATACGCCTGCTTCCTTATATCCTGAGCAAAAGCGCTTTAATGCGGGGCTTTATCGTAGGCAACTACCGGAAGTATTTTCCGGAAGCCCTGAATCAACTGATGGGTTGGGTGGAAGAAGGAAAAATAAAATACACGGAAACCGTCATAAACGGTTTCGACCGGTTACCTGATGCCTTTATCGGTCTTTTTACCGGGAAAAATACGGGTAAAATGATAGTAAAGGTTGCTTGAAGCCTGTTTATATTTCGCACGAAGTTAAACCGGCGCTGAGTTTCACCCGAAAAGGCGGGCGTTCGGCTCCCCGAACGCCTCCTTTTCCTCTTTTCTTACGACGAATGCCAGGCGATAAAGGCGGAAGAAGACGGTACCCGTACCTTACGTCCGGAAAAAACGATAAGTCCGCGAAGGTCGATTTGTGCATCCCGGCAAATTACATTCCACCGTTTTTCGGGTATCTCCTGCATAATTTCCCGGCGGTTGCCGTTATAAATTACCAGGATATGCTCCCAGCGGTCGGCGTTAGCATGTTTTCCCAATACATACGCCACCACGTTCGGCTCCTGCGTATCCAAGAAACGAAGCGACTTCCGTACTTCGCCGGCGTTTTCCATCCGGAATGCCGGATGTTCCTTACGGAGCTGGATTAACTGGCGGCAGTAGGTATACAAGTCTGTATACTCGGATTTAAACGCCCAATCGATCGCATTGATGGCGTCCGGACAGTTAAAGCTGTTCGCTACGCCCTTCTTGGTGCGGAACATCTCCTCTCCCGCATACAGGAAAGGGACTCCCTGCGAAGTAAAAATAACCGTATGGGCCAGCTTGTCGCACCGCAGCAACTCCGCTTCGCTCATTTCTTTAAACGCGGAAAGCTTCAGTTTGTCGCCCAGGCACAAATCATCGTGGCACGAAATATAATTTACGATTTGCGAAGGGTGGTTCACATACGGCTCGGAAGTATAAAGCACCCGGCTGTAATCTACCTGCGGATGAAACACGGCACCCGCCACTCCGAATTTGACGCTTTCCTCGAACCCTTCGGCCCCGGTAACGAAACCGCACGCGCCGGCATCCTGCAACGGCCCCTTCAATGCATCCCGGAGCGTATCGTTGAACACCGCGATTCCGTTCAGTTTTTTCCCGTTTTCCTTTGTCGCCCGCTCGGCTGCCGGCAAAGGGGACTCGCCGGCCGTCCAGCCTTCGCCGTATACGAAAATAGAAGGGTCGATTTCTTCGAGCGCCGCCTTGACGGCATGCATGGTTTCTATATCGTGCACGCCCATCAGGTCGAAACGGAAACCGTCGATGTGATACTCTTTCGCCCAGAACTTCACCGATTCCACGATGAAGCGCCGTACCATCTTGCGCTCGGAAGCCGTTTCGTTACCGCACCCCGAGGCATTCGAGCAACTCCCGTCGGCCTTGTAGCGGTAAAAGTACTCGGGCACGGTTAAATCGAAATTCGAAATATCCGACAGATACGTATGGTTATACACCACATCCATCACTACCCGGAGATGGTGGCGGTGCAGGCACATCACCATTTCCTTGAACTCGCGGATGCGCGTAACGGGGTTGAACGGGTCGGTAGCGTAACTTCCTTCGGGCACGTTATAGTTCTTGGGGTCGTATCCCCAGTTATACCGGCCTTCTTCGAGCCGTGCCTCGTCGATCGAGGCGAAATCGAACGAAGGAAGCAAGTGTACATGCGTAACGCCCAGTTCCTTTAAATGCGTTAAACCGGTAGCGTGTCCCGAAGCGTTTCGCGTACCTACTTCCGTTAAAGCCAGGTATTTTCCTTTATATTTCATGCCCGAGCCGTTTCCCATGGAAAAGTCGCGGTAATGCATTTCGTACAATATGACGGAGGTAAAATTTTCCAGCGGCACGTATGTATCGTTTTCCCATCCGGCGGGATGCGTTTCGCGCCAATCGACTACAGCAGCCCGGTCGCCGTTTACTCCTACTGCTTTCGCCCAGACACCGGGCGTTTCTTCCAGCCAGCAACTTCTAAACCGGATGCGGAAGGTATAAAACACGCCTTTCCAATCGCCGGGTAAAACGAGTCGCCAGCCTCCGTTACGTCCCTTTTTCATTTTCGACACCTTAAACGGTACGCCGCCTTCGGCGTGGCGGTACAAGTTGAGCCGTACCTTTTCGGCGGTAGGAGCCCACAAGGTAAAAACAGTCTGTCCGGGAGAATAAACCGATTCGAGGTTGTAGTCTTCGTATACGGGATACCTGTCGAAGTGCATATACTGCTTGTTCCACCTGCCGCTCAGCCATACTACTCCGAGCAAGGCCAGGGTGATTAAAACGATACATCCGAGTAACAGCATCTGCCAATTTTATTATATTAAAAACACGCTTTTTTATACAGGAAAGGCAGGTAAGCGGTTACCTGCCTCGAGCTAAGTCAATGGGTTCCGTAATCC